>JBBITY010000028.1:0-13169 GCA_037440565.1 Desulfurellales bacterium | reverse complement strand
TTTCCAGGCCCTCCTCGGCCGGAATAGGTTTCGGCGGCACAGCCCGGCCACAACGTGCGGCTGTCGGTGCCGAAGGAACATCCGCGCTCGCGCACGGCCGCCTGCCAGGCGGGACGGGAGGCCTCGTGCGGGTTCACGCCTGCAAACACCGTCGGTGGCGTCTGCGTCACGCCGCGTGCGCCGGCCTTCGCACGGTTGCGGCCCTCTGTTTCCGCGTCCACCTGTCCACCGCCGCCCGTCTCGAAGCAGTCGCATGCCCGCCTATCGCTGAGGCATCACCGCGGCGGCCCAGGCCTCCGGTGCCTCCATCTGCGGATAGTGGCCGACGCCTTCCAGCACGGTCAGCGTCGCGCTGGCCATCTCGGCTAGGCGCTGGCCGATCTCGATGACGGCGATCGGATCGCGATCACCCCAGACGACGCCGATCGGCACGTCGGTGCGCCGGAGAATGGACCGCCAACGCTCTGCGTACCACGTGCGCTCGAGGTTGTAGCGCGCGATCCGGGCGAGAATGTCGAGGCCGCCGTCCATCGCCAGCCAGTAGGCGATGGCGCGAACGTCGACTTCGGGGGTGCGCGACGCGTCCGCCCACAGGAAGCGCAATCCCTGCGCGAACTGCTCGGGATCGAAGCTGCGCGCGACGGCGGCGGCCCCATCGTCGGTCATGATCAGGTGCTGAAATGGCGTGAGCCGCGCCAGCTCGACGAGGTGGCTGCCGTTGCAGAGGACGAGCCCGTTCATCCGGAAACCGAGCGTCCCCTCTTCCTGCCGGCACAGCATCTCCACGGCGATGGTGAGTCCCATGTCGTGTCCGACCACGCGCGCCCGCTCCACACCGAGCGCGCGCACGATCTCGCCGGCGCGCCGGCCTTGATCGAGCAGCGAGTACGATGCCTCACCTGCCGGCTTGTCCGAGAAGCCGAAGCCGAGATGGTCCCAGGTGGTAACGCGACAGCGCGACGCCAGCAGCGGCAGCGCGGCCGCGAAGTCGTGACTCGTCGACGGGAAGCCGTGCACCAACACCACGTCGGGCCCGCGACCCTCCTGCACGGTGAAGATACGATGGCCTTCGGCGAGTGTGATGAACCGGCCGCGAGCAGCCCAGTCGTTGTGGGTACGCGCGACGTCGGGCGGGACGATCATCGGCTCGTGCCCCGCTCGACCGGGAAACCGGCGTCGTTCCAGGCGAGCATCCCGCCCTTGAGGTTCCACACGTGTTCGAACCCGAGACCGGTCAGGATCGCCGCGGCCGTGGCGCTACGGACGCCGGCCCGGCAGATGACTACGACTCCTTTGTCCTTGTACGCGGCGAGTTCGGCGACGCGCTCGGGCAGTTCACGAAGCGGCACCAAAACGCTTCCCGGGATGTGACCCAGCTCGCCGCAGAATTCGTCCGGGTCGCGGACGTCCAACAGGATCGGCGGCCCGCCGCCAGCCAGCCGCATGCTCACCTCCTGAGGGCTCAACTGGCTGACCTGGCAGAGCTGCGGCAGGCTCGGAAACTGAATGGCGTCATCCTCGATTGCGGACTGGTTGGCTTGCAGGGCCTCCTGAATCTTCTCCGGCAACGGGAGTCCGAGGTTGTTCATCAGCTCGACGTACGCCTCGCGCGAGCGGCCCGCCAGGCGCGGATTCGCCCGTTTCTCCTCGCCGATGGTCGAGTGCGTGTGGCCGCGGTAGTCGTGCGCCGGAAACACCAACGTGTCATCGGGCAGCGCGAACAGCTTCTCCGTGATGCTGTCATACTGAACACCTGCGTCGCCGCCCGCGAAGTCGGCGCGGCCCGTGCCGCGAATCAATAGGGTGTCGCCGGTGAACACGCGGTCGCCCGCATAAAGGCTGATGCTATCCGGGGTGTGTCCCGGTGTGGACAGCACCGTGAGCGCGATGCTTCCGACGTGCAGGCACTGCCCATCCTCGACATGAATATCGACGTGGGGCGCCGGGGCGCGGCGGTGCATCACCGCGTTGGCCCCGGTCAGGTCCCGCAGGTCCCAGGCCGCGGTGCGGTGATCGGCGTGGGTATGCGTATCGATGACCAGCTCCAAGGTGCAGCCGTAGTACGCCAACACGGCGAGGTAGCGCTCGAGCTTGTCCTTGAGGGGGTCGATGAGCGCGGCCTTGCGCGCCCCCTCGTCGGCCACCAGGTACGTCTTGCACTTGCTGCGGTTCAGCTCGTGAAACAACATCACAATGCGCCCAACGTCGCCCCATTCGGGAGAAGGCTCTCACTGCAGAGATGCCGAGAAACCGAGAGAATCCTGGTTGCAGCCCAACGTCAAGGGGGGCTTGCAGACACGCGCCTTTCCACGAAGGGCCTCCCGTGAGCGTGATGGTGATGGGCTGACCGCGCCGGCGGGCAGTCATCCGGACGGCGCGAGACAACCCGGGAGCGGCTGTGGTAACAATGCTGGAGCGCGCGCCCGGAGCAACGCCATGGCGGTCAAGCGATCGAAGCTCGTCGAGCTCTTCTGGAAGATCCATCCCCACATCTACCGCTGGACGAACGGCCGTGTCGGCGGGACGATGCTGAACATGCCGGTGCTGTTGCTGACGACGAAAGGGCGCCGGAGTGGGCAGCCGCGCACCAAGGCGCTCATGTATCTGCCCGACGGCGAGCGGCGCGTCGTCATCGCCTCGTACCTCGGCGAGCCGCGGCACCCGTCGTGGTGGCTGAACTTGCGGGCGAACCCGGAAGCAGAAATTCAGATCGGCAGGGAGCGCATCGCCGTGGCGGCGCGCGAGGCGGAGGGAGAAGAGCGGGCGCGCCTGTGGAACGAAGCCGTGGCCCGGCAGCCAGACTATGCGGAGTACCAGCGGCGCACCCGACGCCGCATTCCGGTGGTGGTGCTAGAGCCGAGGCCAGCCGTCTCCGCCTAGCCCCAAGGCCAGTGGGCTAACGCCAATCCGAAGAAGACTTTCACCGCAGGGGCGCTGAGAACGCAGAGACACTAGTGCTGGAGCGTTCTCTCGTGGACAAGTGCCTCGCCCGCGCCCGCGGCAGGGGGGATGTGAACCGACAGGGGGTTTTGCTTTTTCAGCCGGAGGGTGTCATTCGTCGGCACCGGACTCGCGAGCGGCGCAGAGCCCCGCCGCAGGAGAACATTCATGAAATCGGAGACGACCACACAGGACGACGGCCCCGCCCGCCGGTGGATCTCGTACCGTCCGGAGATCAAGATTTTGGATTGCACCATCCGCGACGGCGGGCTCATGAACAGTCACCAGTTCGATGAGGCCGCTGTCCGCGCCGTGTACACCGCCTGCGTGCAGGCCGGCATCGACTACATGGAGCTCGGATACAAGGCGTCCAAACGCATCTTTGCCCGGGCGCAGTACGGCGCCTGGAAGTTCTGCGACGAGGACGACCTGCGCCGCATCGTCGGCGACAACGACACGGCGTTGAAGCTTTCGGCGATGGCCGATGCGGAGCGGACCGACTACCGCGAGGACATCCTGCCCCGGAGCCAGAGTGTCCTCAACATGATCCGGGTCGCCACCTATATTCATCAGATCCCCGTCGCCCTCGACATGATCAAGGACGCCCACGACAAGGGCTACGAGACGACGCTGAACCTGATGGCGGCTTCCACCATCCCGGAATGGGAGCTGGACGAGGCGTTGGCGATCCTCGCGGGCTCGGAGGTCGATGCGATCTATCTAGTGGACAGCTTCGGCGCCTTCTACAGCGAGCAGATCCGCTACCTCCTGGAGAAATTCCTCCGGTACGCAGCTCCGCGCGGCAAGACGGTCGGGATGCACGCGCACAACAACCAGCAGTTGGCCTACGCTAACACCATCGAGGCTATCATCATGGGGGCCAACATGCTCGACGGGAGCATGGCCGGCCTGGGCCGGGGCGCCGGCAATTGCCCGATCGAACTACTGATCGGCTTTCTGCACAACCCGAAGTACCACCTCCGGCCGGTCCTGCAATGCATTCAGGACCACATCGAGCCCATGCGGCAGAAGCTGCTCTGGGGGTTCGACATCCCGTATATGATCACCGGCCTGCTGAACCAGCACCCGCGCGCCGCCATCGAGTTCAACACCACGGCGCACCGGGGGAATCTCGTGAAGTTCTTCGATTCTCTGGTCGAAGAGGAATGAGGGCAGGGGACCTCGACAAACGCACCCGCCCCGCGGGACTCGAGTCCTCCCCCTTATGAAACGAGGGGATCGAGAGGGATTTGTCGAAATGAATTGCTCTTACGGCGACTCCGTGGGCCGTCGGTCTCCGAGCGGTGGGCCGCTGAGGCGAGCAATGGTGTGCCGGAGACCCCGCCAGGTCCACAGGCCAGCGAATCCCACGAGCAGGAAAAGGGCGATCACCGGCAGCAGGACGATGTACAGCCCCCCCGCCACGGGGCCAAGGATCACCATGAAGGGGATCAGCGGACGCGGTATGTGCCGGCCGCTGGACTTCTCTTGTGTGATGCGGCTTTCGCCGGCCTTTTCCACTTCCTTTCCCGCGCGCTCGCGGGCGGTCTCATCAGGCGACGCGTCCTCCAGCGTTCGCGTGAGGAGCTTGGCCGTGGTGAGGATTCCCGACAGCGGGTTGTTGATCTCGTGGGCGCTGGAGGCAGCGAGCTTGCCCAGTGACGCCATCTTCTCCGACTGAATGAGCTGTTGCTGGGTGTTGCGGAGAGCGGCCGTGCGCTCCTCCACCTGGCGCTCCAGGTTCTCCATGAGATCCTGGCCGAGTTCGAGTTCCCAACCCTCGTGATAGAGGGCGACGATCTCCTGCGCAGGGTAGGCGCTGGGATCGAGCAGCGAGGTCAACAAGATCTGGGGACGGCGCGGGGTTGAAAACGAAGCGAGCGAAACTGTAGTCTGCGGCCCGGACGGACGGCCCGGCAGGCGCGAAGGAGCCCGCCACATCCGCGGTGTCCGTCTTGGGAGTGACGACAATGCGCAGTGCCAAAGATTTCTTCAAACCCCTCGCCATCGGTGCCCCACAGCCGCTTCGCGAGATTCCGTTCAGGCCCTCTCGGATGATTCACTTCTTCGACCCCAGCAACCCCAAGATGGCGGCCAAGCTGCCGGAGCTGGCCAAACAGTGCGACGTGCTGCTCGGAAACCTGGAGGACGCCATCCCGGCGGACAAGAAGGTGGACGCGCGCAAGGGACTCATCCGGATCGCTCGGCAAGTGCCAACTGTGGACACGGGTGAACAGCCTCGACTCGCCCTGGGTGTTGGACGACCTCATCGAGTTGGTCACCGAGATCGGCGACAAGCTCGATGTGATCATGATTCCCAAGGTGGAGGGGCCCTGGGACATTCACTACGTCGACCGACTGGTGGCCCAGTTGGAAGCCAAGGCGGGCTTGAAGCGACCTCTGCTGCTGCATGCGCTTCTGGAAACCGCGACCGGCGTCGCCAATGTGGAAGAGATCTGCGGCGCGAGCCCGCGCATGCAAGGGCTGTCCCTCGGCCCGGCCGACCTTGCCGCGTCGAGGCGCATGAAGACCACGCGGGTGGGCGGCGGCCACCCCGGCTACCTGGTGCGTAGCGATCCGGATCCCGCCGATGAAAACGCACCGCGCGCGACCGCGCAGCAGGACCTCTGGCACTACACGCTGGCGCGCATGGTGGATGCGTGCAACGCGCACGGGATCCTCCCTTACTACGGTCCGTTCGGCGACATCAAGGATACGCTGGCGTGCGAAGATCAGTTCCGCAACGCATTCCTCATGGGCTGCGTCGGGGCGTGGAGCCTGCACCCGGTTCAGATCGAGATCGCCAAGCGGGTCTTCAGCCCGCCGGCGGCGGAGGTGTTGTGGGCCAAGAGGGTCATTGCCGCGATGGGTGATGGCACGGGTGCAGTAATGATCGACGGCAAGATGCAGGACGACGCGACATACAAGCAGTGCCGCGTCATGGTCGACCTCGCGAGGGCGCTGGCGGAGGAGGACCCAGAGCTGGCCAAGGCGTACGAGTTCGACAAGAGCTGACCGCCGGTTTGCAGAGTTTGGGGAAAAATCCCCCCGAGCGCCGGGGCAGCGGCGGGAGCGGTGCTCCCCCCTTCAAGAGTGGAGCTGCGGCGTGCCGGTACCAGTCCTGAGGGACGGAGCATTGCTCCGCCGGAGGCGATTTGTTCGCAAACCCGGCGCGCGCGCCCGTTATTGCGGCGAGTGCGCGTCTCCCGCCGCGGGGGCTCCCACTTCCCCTGCGGAGGGCGTGCTGCGTCCTAACTCGGGACCCGCAAACCGTTCGATCGTCTGGAAGAGCACGGCCGCGTTGATCGGTTTGCAGACATAGCCGTCCATCCCTGCGGAGAGACAGCGCGCGTCGTCGCCCTTCATCGCGTGCGCGGTCAGGGCGATGATGGGCAGGTGACCGCCCGTGGATCGTTCGCGCTCGCGGATAGCCGCCGTGGCCTCGAAGCCATCCATCTCTGGCATCTGCACGTCCATCAACACGAGGTCGAACCGGTCCTGAGCGAGTGCGGCCAGGGCCTGCCCACCGTCGTTGGCGACGCGCACCGTGTGCCCCCGCCTTTCCAGCAGGCGGCTGACGAGCTTCTGATTGACCACGTTGTCCTCCGCGAGCAGGACGCGCAGCGGCCGCGTGGCCGTCGCCGCGCCGGGAGCCCCATCGCGCACAGGGTCGCGTTTTGCCGCCACGCGCATCGTGGTCACAATCGCGTCCAGCATCTCCGACTGCTTGATCGGTTTCACCAGATAGGCCGCCACCCCGAGCGCACGGCAGCGTGCCGCGTCGCCGGCCAGGTCGGCTGACGACAGCATCATGATCGTCACCGAGGCCAGCTCGGGATCGGCTTTGATCCGTTCCACCAACGCGAAGCCGTCCATTTCCGGCATCTGTGCATCGGTCAGCACGAGCGGATACGGCGTCCCGAGCCGCAGGGCGCGCTTGAGCTCCACCAGCGCCGCCATCCCGCCGTCAGCCGCCGTCGGCCGCATGCGCCAGTTGGTGAGCATCTCGTAAAGAATGCGGCGGTTGGTGGCGTTGTCGTCCACCACCAAGACGGGCAGGGCGTACAACGATGCCGGGAGCACTCCCAACGTGCGCGCTGCCGGCACCTGCGCCACCTCGAAGCGGGCGGTGAAATGGAAAGTGCTGCCAACGCCGATCGTGCTCTCGGCCCAAATCCGCCCGCCCATCAGCTCGACCAGTTGAGCGGAGATCGACAGGCCGAGGCCGGTCCCGCCGTACTTGCGCGTGGTCGACCCGTCGCCCTGCGCAAACGGCTCGAAAATCGCCTGCAGCTTATCTGCGGCTATGCCGATCCCCGTGTCGCGCACGGCGAACCGTAGTTCGACCGATTGCGGAATGCGGATCGGTTCCCGATCGGGGATCGCAGATTGGGGGTTGCGAATTTCGGATTGCGGATGCTCGTCGTCCGAATCCGCAATCCGCGTTCCGCAATCTGCAATGCCGACTTCCACCACCACTTCGCCACGTGCCGTGAACTTGATCGCATTGCCTACCAGGTTCACCAGGACTTGTCGCAGCCGTCCGGCATCGCCGATCAGCGTATCCGGCACTTCGGGGGCAATGCGACAGGCCAGCTCCAGACCCTTGGTGTGGGCGCGCACCGCTAGCGCTTTCAGCGTATCCCCGAGACTGTCGCGGAGGGAAAACAGGTACGACGCCAACTCGAGCTTGCCCGCTTCGACCTTCGTGAAGTCGAGGATGTCGTTGATCACCCCGAGCAGCGCGTCGGCCGACGACTTCACCGCCTCGAGGTATTCGCGCTGCTCGCCGGTGAGCCGGGTGTTCAGCGTCAGCTCGGTCATGCCGATGATGCCGTTCATCGGGGTGCGGATTTCGTGGCTCATGTTAGCCAGGAACTCGCTCTTGGCCCGGTTGGCTGCTTCTGCGGCGGCCTTGGCTTGCTGCAGTTCCTGCTCGACCCGTTTGCGCTCGGTGACGTCGCGGCAGATCCCTTGCAACGCGACCGGCCTGCCGTCGCGGTAGATGATCCGCGGGTTCACTTCGAGGATCAGCTCGCGGCCATCTTTGGTGAGGACGCCCATTTCGTACGGCGGTGCGCTTTCCCCGGCCAGTCGCCGGTGCATCTCCCACACCGCGCGGTCGCGGTCACGTCGCGCGATGAGCTTCATGACGTTCATCCCTTGGAACTCTTCGCGCGCGTATCCCGACAACCGTTCGCCCGCTCGGTTGATGGACGTGAAAAATCCGTTGAGGTCGTGCTCGAAGATGATGTCATTCGCGTTCTCGACCAGCTCGCGGTACCTCTCTTCGCTGTCCCGCAACGCCGCCTCCGCCCGCTTGCGCTCCCGGATATCGCGCGCGATCAGGACCGTGCCCACCGGGTTGCGCGTGCGGTCGTGCAGGCGAGAGATCGATAGGCTCACGGCTACCGGCTCGCCGCGTCTGGTCCGGAATGCCATTTCCTCATCGCGAGCCGTGCCCGAGCGGAGCAGCTGGCGCAGGTGATCGACGTCGTCGGGATCCGCGCCGGCCAGACACTCGATCGGCGCGCCGAGCAGTTCCTCCTGCGCGTAGCCCAACGTCGTGCACAGGCCGCGATTGACAACCCGAATCCTGCCGTCCGCGTCACAGACCGCGAGCAGATCCGCCATCGTGGCGAGAATCTCGTTGGCGGCAAAGGCCGGGACAATGTCGACCAGGCGGTAGCGCTGGATCGCACGGGCCATCAAAGTGAGGCAGACGAAAACCGGCAAGTACCCGAACGGATAGAGGGGGATGCCGTAACACGGCAGGTAGTCCAAGGCGCCGAGATAGGCGATGCTGAACGCGGTCAGGAAGGCGCGCAGCCTGCGCTTGTGCGTCCCCGGCTGCGCTTTGCGGTACTCGACCCAGAAGTCGCGCATGTTCGTGAGAGCGAGCCCAAAAAAGAAGACAAGGAACGGCAGACCCAGCCGCCCATAGCGCGGATAGTATCCCCACCAGTACGGGTGGACGCCCGCGACCAGCAGGTCGCTCCAGAGAGCGGCCGCGGAGAAAAGTGCCGAGAGAAGGGCGCCGCTCCACACGAGCACCTTGCGGCGCGCGTAGATGCCCATCGTGACGACGGAAGAGAAATAGATGGTGGACGGAATAAAGGGGATGCCCAGGAAATGGAACCTTGCCCACCACATCCCGACGGCTTCATCGGCGGCGCAATACATTGCCGCCAGTCCGGAGAGCCACAGGCTCACGGCGAGCATGATGAAGAAAAACGTCACGCTGACTCGGGAGAAGCGCTCGCGAACGAGCACCACCACGCCGAGCAGGAGCAGCCCCAAGGCGGTGACCGCCGGCGGGACCGCGTACGCATTGAAGATGTAGCTGACGGTCATGCGAGTCGGATTTTCCGCGGAGTCCACCACAGGAGCCGCAGAGCTTGTGAAAAAATCTCTCCGGGTGGAGCAATGCTCCACCTCTCAGAAACGGTGCCGGCGCAACGCAGCTCCAGTCTTGAGGGCGGGAGCAGTGCTCCCGCCCTTCCGTCGGTGCGACGGCCTGTCCCCGCGAGGATTTTTTCACAAGCTCTGAGAGTACCGCGGGGCCTCTCGGGCGGTGTCCAGGCCACGCCCCGTAGTTGCGGAATCACCGTCGACATCGCGCCACATGCCCAAGCACAAGACATGCCGCTCGGGCACGGCAGCGGCTGGCCGCGGGCCGGCACGGTGTCAGGGACGCCCTTTTTTAACGGTAGGGCCGAGCATGATCATATACTGCCAGTGTCGCTCGACGGAGGAACGCCAGGCGAACGCGACCGAGAGCAAGCGCCCTCTCGTCGGGGTGTGGACGAGACAAAGGCCGTGGGCGACTGGCGCTTACGATTCGTACAGCTTGACGACCCGGATCCCGTCCGGCGAAGCCTGCGTACACAGATCGCAGAGGGTGCACTCGTCGACATTGTCGTCGACGATCGCCACGGTGTTCTCCTCGGCCCCGGCCTTGAAGATCTTCACCGGGCAGACCTCGACCAGCTTCTTCGCCAGGCCGGCGGTTTTACGAACGACGTCCTGGTTCACATCCACGCGGATGAACATCGCCATGGTTATGCTCCCGCCGCTCCGGCGGCCTCCAGCCGCTCCTTCACCAGACGCGGAATATCGCCGATCTCCTCCGCGACGGATATTCCGGCCTCCCGCATCCGGCGAATCTTGTCTGCGGGCGAATCCAGCTTCTTCTCGACGACCGTGCCGGCATGACCGAAGCTCATCCCGGGCATCTCGTCCATGAAACGGCCGGCCACGAACGCGACGATCGGTAGCCGGCTCCGGTTCTCGGTCACCCATCGCGCGAGCTCCGCCTCCATCGGACCGCCGGGTTCGGAATAAACCACCACCGCCTTCGTTTCGGGGTCCGCCTCGAAGAGGGGCATGAGTTCCGCATACGAAGATCCGACCACTGGGTCCCCCCCGATGGAGACGGCAGTACTCTCGCCGAGCCCTGCCTGAGACAGGGCGTTGCAGATTTCCGTCGTCATCCCGCCCGAGCGGGACATGACGCCGACGATGCCGGGTTTGAAAGCCTTGCGGCAGTCCACGGCCGGGCCGCCGAGGCTGCCGAAGCGGCACACGTCGGGCACGATGACGCCGAGGCAGTTCGGTCCGATGACCCGCGCCCCGTGCAGATCCGCGTACTCGATGATCGCCGAGGCGTCCTTGCGCGGAATCCCCTCGGTGATGATGACGAGCAGCTTGATCCCGGCGTCGATCGCCTCGAACGCGGCGTCGGGCGCGAAAGCGAGGGGGACCGTGATGACAGTGCCATCCACCTTCTGCTTGGCGGTGATCTCCCGTACCGTGTCGTAGACGGGGACGCCATACACATCCCTGCCGCCCCGTCCCGGCGTTACGCCTCCGACGATCTTGGAGCCGTAATCGAGGCACTCCCGGGTGAAATTCAGCGCTTCGCGGCCGGTGATTCCTTGTACGATGAAGGTGAAATCTCGGTGGATGAGAATAGCCATGGCCGGATCCTTCAGCATCCCGAGGAGCGCATCTTCTCGACGGCTCTTCTCGCTGCTTCGCTGATCGAGACGGTCCGATCGCAGAACTCCACCCCGTACTTTCGGAGGATCTTCACCGCATCCGCTTCCCACGCTCCGGGAATCCTGAAGATGGTGATGGTCTCTGCCGGATCGCGCCCGAGCTCGAGGACAGCCTTGATCACCCCCCGCGCCACGAGATCGGCGCGCGTGTTCGAAAGGACATTCGAGATGACGGCGATCTTCTCGACTCCGGGCTTCGAGAGCACCAGCTTCGTGAGCCGCTGCGTCTTTTTCACGCTCGGGTTGCCGCCGAGCGCGGCGTAATTCGCCGGCCTGCCGCCGTGCTTCCTCACCGCGTCCAAGGCCGTCAGCGACCCGCCCCCGGCCCCGATCACGAGGCCGATGGTGCCGTCGAACTCAACCACGGGGCCGGCGACGCCCCGCGGGTCCTCGGCGTCGATCTTCGCCGCCTCGATTTCGAACGCGGTCTGCTCGCGCGGAGCCCGCGCATCTCCCGGCTGGATTCCGAGCTCCTCGAGGATCGCCTTCTGCCGGCGGCGCCCTTCCGCCTCCATGTCCATCCGGCAGTCGAGGGCGACGAAGCTGCCGTCCTCCCGCTTGGCGAGCGAGGTGATGTCCGCCTCGGTGAGGTCGTACTTGAGAAAGAGCTGGGCGAGGCGCGAGACGATGGGCGTCATGGCGGTGAGCTCCGCGCCCCTCAGGCCGAGAGCCGCGACCAGCTCCTTCGCCAGGTAATCGGAGAACGGAAACAGGGCCGAAAAGTGGCGCCGCACGACGCGGTGGGGATGCTGCTCCGCGATCTCGTCGATGTCGCCGGCCATGTCACTTGCAGCCATCACGGGCCGCTTGCGAACGCCGTCGTAGGTGATCGCCAGAGAATATTCCTTTGCGATCGGCGCTTTCTTCTCGATGAGCACGCCCCTGGGCCTGCGGCCGCCGTCTTCCATCTGGAGCAGCCACTCCGCCTCCCGCTTCGCCTCCGCAGGACTCGCGGCGGATTTCACGCCGGCCGCCTTCAGCGCCGCCGGGGAAACCACCTGGGCTTTCAACGTGACGGGACAGCCGATCTCGGACGCAAGCCGTTCCGCCTCCGCTGCCGACTGGGCGACTCCGCTTTGCGGCACGGGAATCCCATGCTTCCCGAGCAGCCGCTTCGCCTCGAATTCGTAGAAGCGCATGTCGGACGATCCTCTTCACCTCGCGCAGAATGGCGTCTCCGCACGTACGGGACGAGTGCTCCGCATATCCGCTTCCGAAAACGAATTCAACGCGGGGCCCGCAGGTGCCTGCACGACCGCTTGATGTCGGACGGGATGCGTACTTTACGGAGCGATAAGGAGGATGATGCCATGGCCATCGATTTCAGCTTTCCGCCGGAGATCGAGGCGTTGCGCTTGAAGGTCCGCGATTTCATCGCTCGGGTCGTGCGGCCCGCCGAGGCGCGCATCGCGGAACGCGAGGGCGATCGCCGGTTCCTCATCCAGTCGATCATCGAGATGCGTGTCGCGGCGCACGACTGGGGGCTATGGCTGCCGCACATGCCGAAGGAATACGGGGGCATGGGGCTCGGGCATGTGGCCATGGCGGCGGTGTCGGCGGAGGCCGGCAAGTCGGCCTTCGGGCCGTACGCGCTCAACGCCCAGGCGCCCGACGAGGGCAACATGCACACCCTGCTGCACTGGGGCACCGAGGCGCAGAAGGAGCAGTACCTGCGCCCGCTTTGCGACGGCGTGGCCCGCTCGTGCTTCGCAATGACCGAGCCCGAGGTCGCCGGCTCCGATCCGACGCTCATCCAGACGCGCGCCGTGCTGGACGGCGACACCTGGGTCATCAACGGGCACAAGTGGTTCATCTCCGGCGCCAGCGGCGCCACGTTCGCCATCCTCATCGCGCGGACCGAGGACAACCCGCCGATTCCGCAGGCCGCGAACACGGCCTTCCTCGTCGATCTGCCGGCGCCGGGATGGACCGTCGTCCGCGACGTCCAGACGATGGCCGGCCACCACAACCACGCCGAGATCCGGATCGAGAATCTGCGCGTGCCGAGGGAAAACATGCTGGGCGGCCGGGGCCAAGGGCATTTGCTCGGCCAGGCCCGGCTCGGCCCGGCGCGCCTGGCGCACTGCATGCGCTGGATCGGCCAGGCCGAGGTCGCGCTCGACATGATGGTCGACCGCGCGCTCCACCGCTATGCGCACGGCTCGCTGC
>JBBITY010000027.1:7745-17348 GCA_037440565.1 Desulfurellales bacterium | reverse complement strand
GGGGTCGGCGCGTGGCCGGCGCGGCGTTGGGCCTCGGCCACCTTGCGGGTCAGGAGCCGGGCGAAGCCGTACTTGCGTGCCTCGTGTACCACCATGTCGGTCCCGTGGGCGTGGCCGTTGGTGAAATCGGCGCCCTGGCCGGTCTCGAAATAGAAGCCGTATCGCCCGGTCCGCCGCGCGGCGTAGTCGAGCATCTTCTCGGTGGTCAGATCGAACGTGGCGTTCGCGGCCACGCTGCCGGCGAGGCTTTGGAACCAAATGCCGGTCGTGCCCGGCCGGCTGCGCTCCAACTCGGCCTGAATGTCGATATGGGCCAGCACCGAATGGGGCAGCACGTCCTCCAGGCCGAACGTGCGACGAACGTCCAACAGCGCCGCCTCGACCAAGGCCACCGCCGCCGGATCGCTGCTGGCCGGATTCGTGCCCAGCACCACGTCGCCCACCGCGTAGGAGAAGCCCGAGAAGACCTGCCACACGACATCGTCGGGATGGTCGGTCGGCGAGTTGGGTTGGATCCGCGCGCCGAGATACCCGGCCGCTCCGATCTGTGTGCCCGGCAGCGTGTGAAAGACCTTCCGCCCGACCGCGGTCAACTCGTCGTTGCTCATGAGCTTCACAACGCAGGCAATCACGTCGCTTGCCAGGCCGGGCAGGAGCGGCTTGATGTCGGCCTCGGGCCGCGCGAGCAACAAGTCGCGGAACTGCCCGAGCGTGAGATCGGCCGACTTGGTCTGGGCCGTGCGGTCAATGTCGCTCAGCAGAAGCGTGTAGAGCGAATCGTCGAACAGCGGCACGGCGGCCAGGCGGCCGAGCCGCGTGTTGGACAGCAGACTTCGGGCCGCCCGTCGCGAGGCGTCGTCCGCCGCGGCCACGCCGACAATCCGGTCGCCCTCCTTAAACTCGTTGGCGGCCCCGACAATCCGCCGGTAGTGATCGCGATCGTGCTCGCGCCCGATCCGCTTCAAGTAGCCGAAAACATCCTCGCCCGGCCGGACGTCATTCAGCCGAACGCCGGCGGGTTCAGCGGCCGGCGTCGTCGGCGGCGGTGTCTCCGATGAGAGGGCCGCCGATGGGGCAGAAGCCGCGGCGGCGACACCAGCCAGGGCGCCGGTCATCACGCCGGCCGCCCGGCGGCAAAACTCCCGCCGATCGGGCTGTTCGCGGAAGCAGGAACCCGCCATCGTTCGTCTCCTTGCAGCCGAGGCTCGATCGCCCAGCAAGACGGCCTGGGCGGTTCCGCGCGCCACTGTTTGTCAGAACCAATCGCGCAGGCCGGAACGGACCAGGCACACCTGTCGAAGCATGGAGTTTTCACCGCCGGTCCATTCTAATCCGTCGTGCGGCCACGCGAGAATCGCCGTCCAGCCCCCTCGCACGGGCGGAGTCGCGGCGGTATACTGCTGGATTCTCGCGGTGCTCGGCGGCCGCGGCGAACCTCCGCCGCCCACGAGCCGTCCGTTTGGCTGAAGGAAGCCCCTGGCTGAAGGAAGCCACCCACGATGCCCTCAAGTGTCACGCGCGTTGCCATTCTCGGCGCCACCGGCTACACGGCCCTGGAGGCGATCAAGATCCTCTTGCGGCACCCCGGCGCTCGGATCACCGCGCTGACGAGCCGCCAGGCCGGCAGTCCGCCCGTCGCCACCATCCACCCGTCACTCGTAGGCCGGTTGGATTTGTGTCTGGAGGACTTGTCGCCGGAGGAGGTCGCCCGGCGGGCCGACTGCGTGTTCAGTTGTCTGCCCCACGGAGCCAGCGCGGCGGTCGTGCCGCGGTTCCTGGAGTCCGGCTGCAAGGTGGTCGATTTCAGCGCCGACTATCGCCTGACCGACCCCGCGGTGTTCGCCCAGTGGTACGGCGAGCCGCATCACGACCCCGAGCGGCTGGGCAAAGCGGTCTACGGCCTGCCGGAGTTGTTTCGCAAGGAGATTGTCGCCACGTCGCTGGTGGCCAACCCGGGCTGCTTCGCCTACACGGCCATTCTCAGCCTTGCGCCGCTCGTCAAGGCGCGCTGGATCGACCTCGAACGGATCGTCGTCGATGGCATGTCGGGCAGCTCCGGTGCCGGCGCCGACCCGTCGCCGGCGACGCATCACAGCGAGGTCGGCAACGCCATCTTCCCGTACAATGCCGTCGACCATCGGCATACATACGAGATCGAGCAGGAGCTGTCGGGGCTGGCCGGCGCCCCGGTGCCGATTCACTTCACCCCGTACTACTGCCCCTTCACGCGCGGCATTCTCGCCGCCTGCCATGGCTTTCTGACGCGCGCGGCGAGCCGTGCTGATGTCCTGGCGCTCTACCGGGAGTTCTACCGCGACGAAGCCTTCGTGCGCGTGATCGACCTCGAAAAGGACCCGAACGCGAGCTGGCAGTACCTGCCGTACCCGAGTGTCGGGGTCGTCGCTGGCTCGAACTACGTGCACATCGGTGTCGATATCGATCAGCGGCGCGGGCGCGTGGTTGTGTTCGGCGCGCTCGACAACCTCGGCAAGGGGGCCGCGTCGTCGGCGATCCAAAACATGAACTGCATGCTTGGCCTGCCCGAGGACAGCGGCCTGCGCGGCGTCGGGCTGCACCCGTGAGGAAATGCTGAATGCTGAATGATGAACAAGGGAAACGTGGAGGCTGAAGCCTGAAGGCTGAAAGCCAACGGCCATCGGCTGATTTGCCCCCGTCCGCGCATTCAGGCATGGTGAGGTGGAATGGCGGGTCAACGGCGGGAGGGGCCTGGTGCGCTCGCGGTCTTCTTGAATTGGCTGCGTGTCCTCGTGTGCGGCGCGTGGACAGCCCTGCTCGGTCTGCCGCTGCTCGTGGTGATCTATCTCCGCTACGGGTACGGACTCCTGCGGTCGCAGTTGGGGCGGGTGGATGTGCTGGATCGCGTGCTCGAAGCGAACGCGCGCCTCGCGGGCTGGGTGGCGCAGCGGTTATGGGTTGACGTGCTCTTCGCCGTGGCGGGCGTCGGGTTGCGCGTGCGCGAGCTGATCCCGGTCGATTGGGCAAAGGCGCACGTCATCTGCGCCAATCACACGAGCCTGTTCGACATCTTGGCGCTCATCCGCGCCGTGCCACCGCCCTTTCGCTTCGTCGCCAAGCGCGAGCTACTCCGCTGGCCGATCATCGGCTGGGCGCTGCCCCCGGCCGGGCAGATCATCGTCGATCGCGCCGATCAGGCCGGCGCCATTCGCAGCATCGCCGAAGCCGCCATGCGCAAGATTCGCGGTCAGGTGATTTTCTTCGTCGAGGGCACGCGCTCGCGCACCGGGGCGTTGCAGCCGTTCAAGAAGGGCGCGTTCCACTTCGCCATCGACCATCACCTTCCGATACTGCCGACCGCAATTCGCGGCGCCTTTGCGACGCTGGGGCGCGTGCCGTGGTGGCGGCTGGCCACCGGGCACGTGATCGAGATCTGCTTTTGCAGACCCATCGAGCCGGCAGGCCGTATGGTCGAGGCCCTGAGCGACCAAACCCGCGCCGCGATCGTCGCCGCGTTGGCCGAGGGCGAGGCACAGGCGGCGGGATAGCCCACGCGCTGACCCGCTCACTGGCTCACCGGCTCACGGGCTCACTGGCTCACGCGCTCATCCGCCGCCGGGCCGCCAGCAAGCTTGCGCAGGCTCCGCCGTGCGCGCCGCCTTCGTCACGCCGAGGTACTGGAGTACTCATGCGGGTACTCACGCGGGTACTCATCAATGAGTACCTAGCGGTACCATCACAAACCGTAGCACCTTTTCAGTACCCAGCGCTGCGCTGTGTTTGTGCTAGGGGGGGCGGCATGGGGAAAGCGGAGGGGAAGCGCCTTGGAGCGATAGCCGCCGCAATCGTTCTCGGCACTAGCGCATCCGCGGTAATTGCAGAGCCGGTGTACAGCTACCGCAGCCCGTTCCATCCCGAGCAGTGCGAGAAGGCCATCGGGCTCGCCGCGCGCGCGCTGGCGGCCGAGGCGGGCAACCGGCGCATGCGGCTCACCTTGGCCGAGGGGTGGCTCTGCCGCGGTTTGCAGGGCGACGCGGCGGCGTGGCGCTACGCGGCTGGGCTGCCTCGGGGGACCGCTTTGGATCTTCCGGCCCTGAGTGACGACGGCCGCTACTTGAGCTTCGGCAGCGTGCGCTCCGTGCTCCCGTACTCGTTCCCGGCCCTCTTGGACCTGGAGACCGGGGCGCTGACCGACCCGGTGGGCGGGATCACCGACTACCCCAGCTTCGACGCCGTCATCAGCCGCGACGGCTCCCGCATCGTGATCTCCAGCCAGGCCGACCTGGACCCGCGGGTCGGCAACGCAGACCACAACATGGAGTTGTTCATCTACGAGCGCGCCACGGGCCAGTTCACGCAGATCGCGGAAACTGTGGGAGGCATCGGGCTGCGTTCCTCCGGCTTCTGCTTCCCGTACCGCCCGCGCGTCAATGCCGACGCGCGCGTGGTGGCCTTCGAGTTCGCGGTTCCGCCGGCGTTTGGGGGCTGCTACCTTCAGGGCCCGCAACGCCACGAGCTGGATGGCCTCGCCTTCGGCCGGGTGCGGGCGGTGCGGAAACGGCCCGGAAACCAGGGGCCGGCCCTGAGCGGCCGCTTCTCGGTCTGGGCGGTCGCGGGCGAGACCCTGACGCTCGATTTCACCGCTACCGATCCCGACGGCGATCCGCTCACCTTCCTCGCCCAAGAGGTCGGTGTCCTGGAGCTGCCGCCTCCTGGCCGGCCAGATGTTTCGCCTGGGTCCGAGATCATCGACCACCGCGACGGCACGGCCACCTTCCGCTGGCCGACGACCCGCCGCCATCTCGGCGCCCACACCCTGCGCGTGGCGGCCTTCGATGAAGGGGGCGGGGAGATCTTCCGGGACGTGCGCATCACGGTGGCAACGGCCCCGTGCGCGGGCGACTGCGATGCCGACGGATCCGTGACCATCGACGAGCTGGTCGTGGGATAGCCGGAGCGCTGCGCCGGCACCCGAGGTTTGGACGTAGGGAGGTCAGTGGTAGGGCAGGTTTGAAGCCTGCCCTTACGGGCGGGAGCAGTGCTCCTGCCGTACTTTCGCCCCCTCAGTACAGTGCACACACGACCGACGCCGCCCGGGCCACCTCGCGACTCGCCATCCACGCACAAGCTGCAAAGGCAACGGCGACGCAAGGCATGCGGATGGCGCCCCTAGAGACCCTTTCCCGCCGCCGGAACAGGGCGAGGGAAAAAACGTCGCTCATGGCAGTTCGCCGCTCGCGGCGCTGGCGAGCCGAGCCGCATCATACCGGCTGTGGACGCCCAGCTTGCGGAGTATTCGGCGGATGTGATTCTTGACAGTCTGAACTTCGACGCGGAGCTGAAGGGAAATGTCCTTGTTGGTTTTGCCCTGCCCGAGGTGGCCGAGAATTTCTACTTCCCGAGCAGAAAGAGGGACCTCTGCGCTGGCGATGTGCAGCGATACTTACACCGCTCTGCGGTGATATGTCAAATCCGCAGGACAGCGGTTGAGCCAGCCACGGTGGGACACAGACGCACTGGCCGTGACCACGGTGCGCATGCGCACACTCACGGGCTCACTGGCTCACGCGCTCACCGGCGCACGACCCCAAGCATCACTCAATCTCGTACGTCACTTGCAACGTGGCGCTGACAGTGACCTCACCGGGCTCGATGGGGGTCGGCGCGCGCGATTCGGCGGCGGCCATGGCCAGGCCTTCGTAGCGGCGCGGCATGATGATCGGGCCCGCGGAGGTCGTGGCTGCCACGATTTGCTTCAAGCGCACGCCGAGGGCGGCCGCGACGCTCTCTGCTTGCTGCTGTGCCTCGCGTCCCGCTTGCTGGAGCGCTTCGCGCAACTGCGGAGCGCGGTTTTCGAGCGTGAACTGCAGGCCGCTGACGCGGTTGGCGCCCGCCTGCGTGGCGGCGTCGATCAATCGCCCGACGGCCTCGATGCGGTGCAGCTCCACGCGCACCTCATTGCGGGCAATGTAGCCGCTGATCTTCGGCGGCTGCCCGCTGCCGCGCTCGCGCTGTTCGTAGTACGGATCCAGCGAGTAGCCCGTCGTGGTGATCTTGTCCTTCGCTTCCAGCCGCTCCTTGACGGCCGCTGACGCCGCCGCGCTCTTGCGGGCATTGTCGTCGATCGCCGCGCCCGCCTGCGGGGCGGTGGTCTCTACGGCGAAGGATACAATGGCCAGGTCGGGCGTCGCGCTGACCCGGCCTTCGCCGGTCACCGATATAGTGCGCCGAGGCGGCTGATCAGCGGCCACGGCGCCCGTGGCGGACAAACCGAGCAGGGCTGCCGCGAGCATGAGGCGGAGCGATCGCAACATAAGCTTCCTCACTTCCTGGTTGCCTGACACCCGAGACCCGACACCCAACACCCGGCAGCGCACTACCGTTCCGAACCGCCGCCCAGCCAGGCGCGCCGGCAGCCGCGATTGCGGCAGAACCAGTACGTGCCGTCGAAGAAGGCGGTGACGCAACGCTGCTCACCGCCTGGGAGCCGAACGATGGGATGCTGCTCGCCGCACTGGAAGCACGAAACAATGTTGGCGGTGGGTCCATGTCCGGTGCGGACCCCCGGGACCCGGCGGCGGCGGGCATTGAGGTCGATCACTGAGCCCATGAAGTCACCCCCAGCAGCGCCCGTACACAACGCGGGCAGGAAAGTCACGTGGCGCACCTGGCCATGGCCGTGCGTCACTCGGACAGGCCAATGAAGGCACGAGCGCTGCCGGCAGTCAATGCCGGGCCTCGCGGTCTCGCGGTCGTGCACCGGCGGTGGTGCAGCGCCAGTGGTTTGTATTATGAAGGAAACGAGGATTGGGCATGGGCGCCGACGCTTCTGGCGACTTTCTCGACGTGCGCAGGCACGGCTTTGCGCGGGTGGCCGTGTGCGTCCCCGAGACCCGAGTCGCCGATCCTCCGTTCAACGCCGGTGCGCATCTGGTCCAGCTCGCATCGGCCCACGAGCGCGGCGCGCACTACGCGCTCTGTCCGGAGCTCGGGCTGAGCGCGTACTCGTGCGGGGACCTGTTCTTCCAGGAACCCTTGTTGCGCGAGTCGCTGGCGGCATTGGCCCAGCTCGCCCGCGCCACCGCCGAGTGGAACATGATCTTGTCGGTCGGCCTGCCGCTGATGGTCGACGACCTGCTCTTCAACTGCGCGGTCACCGTCTACCGTGGTCGGCCCCTAGCTGCCGTTCCAAAGGCGTATCCTCCAAACTATCGCGAGTTTTACGAGCTGCGCTGGTTTCACCCCGCTGAGGCGGCGCGATCGCGCTCGGTGCGCTTGTTGGGGGACGAGGTGCCCTTTGGGACGGACATTCTCTTGCGCGCCGCGCACGTGCCGAACTTCGTCCTGCACACCGACATCTGTGAGGACCTGTGGGTGCCGGTGCCGCCGAGCACGCTGGCGGCCCTGGCTGGTGCCACCGTGCTCGGGAACCTTTCCGCCTCCAACATCACGGTGGCGAAGTGGGAATACCGGCAGGAGTTGGTGCGGTCGTCTTCGGCACGCAACCTCGCCGTGCAGATGTACAGCGCTGCCGGCTTCGGGGAATCGACGTCGGACCTGGCTTGGGACGGGCAGGGCCTGATCGCCGACCGCGGGCAGCTCGTCGGCGAAACGGAGCGCTTCGCGCTGCGCGGCAGCTCGGCGGTGGTCGACGTCGACCTGCAGGGGCTGGTGCAGGACCGCATGCGCCAGTCCTCGTTCGGCGCCAACACGCGCACGCACGCGGCGCGCGCGATGCGGGTCGTCGAGTTCGGCGACGGGCGCGAGCTGCGGCCGGCGGCTGTGTACCAGCAGTTGCAGCGCCGCGTCGATCCACATCCGTTCGTTCCCGCCGATCCCGCCAAGCGCGACGAGCGCTGCCGTGAGGTGTTCATGATCCAGGCGACCTCGCTGGCGCGACGGCTCCAGGCGCTGCCGCCCGAGCGCCGCCGGGTGGTGCTCGGCATTTCCGGCGGGCAGGATTCGACGCATGCGCTGTTGGTGGCAGCCCATGCCGCCGACTTGCTCGGCCTTGGCCGCGATCGGATCATCGCACTGACCATGCCGGGGCTGGGTACCACCGAGCGCACACGCAGCAATGCCCGGCGACTCATCCAGGCACTGCATGCGACGGTGAGAGAAATTCCTATTGGGCAGCTCAGCGAAGCGGTGTTCGCCGCGATCGGACATCCACCCCACGACGAGGACGTCACCTTCGAAAACGTCCAGGCGTGGCTGCGCAAGTTTCTGCTCTTCGCCACGGCCTCGCAGCGGCGGGGCATCGACCTCGGGACGGGCGACCTGTCGGAAATCGCCTTGGGCTGGTGCACCTATGGCGGCGACCACATGTCGCACTACGGCGTCAACGCGGGCGTGCCCAAGACGCTGATCACGTACTTGATTCGCTGGGTCGCGGACGTGATCTTCCGCGACGAGCCCGAGGTCCAGGCGGTCTTGCGGGACATCCTGGCGACACCGATCAGCCCGGAGCTGCGCCGGCCGGGCGCGGGCGGGGAGATCACGCAGCGGTCCGAGGACATCATCGGGCCGTACGAGCTGCACGACTTCTTTCTCTATCACCTGCTGCGCTTCGGCTGTGGGCCGCGCCGCATCGCCCGCCTGGCCCTGCATGCGTTCGAGGGGCGATACACCCTGGCTGAGATTCGCCGCTGGCTGCTCGTCTTCCTCGAGCGGTTTTTTGCCAACCAATTCAAGCGCGAGTGTGTCCCCGACGGGCCGAAGGTCGGTTCGGGTGGCGCGCTTTCGCCGCGCGGCGACTGGCGCATGCCGGCCGATGCGTCGCCGGAAATTTGGCTGGCGGAGGCGCGCTCGATTCCGGAGGAAGCGAAAAGGGGATAAGTCCGGATAAGTCCTCGCTCCTCACGAAGGCGCGGGGGGCGAAGCCCCGCATCCGATGGGGATTCGATCCTCCTCTATTGCGCACGGGCCACGAACGGGTCGCCGGCCTGGCTGAGGCTGTGCGCGCCCAATGGCCTCACCGAAGCCGGCTGCGGCCCGCTGACTTGGCCTGATCCGACTTGACGCGCTTGTTGGGCTTGATCTTCGCCAACCGGGCCAGGTTGAGGCCGAGAATCTTGGCCCGGATCTCGTCGGTGATCGCGGGGTAGCCCCACTTTTCTTGCAGCTCCTCTGGAATCTGCAGGGTCCGGATGAAATCGACGATGCGCTTCGTTTCGTCGAACGGCATGTCCAGGCCCATGACGATCTTGTCGGGGCCCGCCCACTGCAACGCCTCGCCGATCATGTGATAGCCGCGGTGCGGCGCGCGCGCGTACCAGCCGACGATGCCCGACATGCTCAGGTGGAGATTCTTGTGCTTGCCGGCCAGGCCGATCAGCTCCTCCGTGTACGGCCAGCCCATATGGTAGGCAATGATCTTGAGGTCCGGGAAGTCGAGCGCGATGTCGTCGAGGAGCAGGGGTCGCGTGTATCCGTCCGGATGCGGCAGCACGTAGGCGGTGCCGGTGTGGATGGTGACCGCGATGTCCAGCTCGCAGCACTTCTCGTAAAAGGGCCACAGCCGGCGGTCGTTCAGCGGGCCGTCATCTTCGGGCGCATAGACCTTGCACAGCTTCGCGTTGCAGTTCTTGACGAGGTGCTCCAGCTCCCAGATCGCGTGGTTCACGC
>JBBITY010000027.1:278-7724 GCA_037440565.1 Desulfurellales bacterium | reverse complement strand
ATGGGCCCGACGTTGCACTCCAGATACATGCGCTCCGGATAGGGCGCGATCTCCTGCATGATGAAGGCGTTGGTGGAGAGCGGCGCCGTGTAGCCGCTGACGTTCATCGCCGGCTCGCGCAGCACAAAGGCCACGTCGACGCCCGCCTCGTCCATGTACTTGATCAGCTCCGACGCGCGTGGGTGCGGCATGTCGCCCCCCTCGGCCAGGTTCCGGCCCGCCCACACCCGCATCACCGCATCGACGCTTTGCCACCAGCGATGAAAGTTCGGGAAGTACCCGACCTCCCCGAGCGTGCCCTCGTTCAGCAGGTGGCATTCCGTCAGGGCCACGAAATGGTCCGTGCTCGCCATGCGCTTCTCCTCCCCAATCGCTGCGCTCGAATCGCTCCCGACCGCGCCCCATCGTGCGGCCACGTGTGCTACGGCCGTGTCGCTTGCCGATGGCGTAACGGCGCAGAAGAGTCAAGCCGATCTTCGATCCCTCGCTTGGTACCCGCCGCCCAGTCCCTTGCCGTGCAGGCATTGATCGCTTACAACGCAGGCATTTCAACAGAGGCAGCGGGACGAAGGCGTCTCAGACGCAAGCTCGCGGCAAAACCGGGCGTTCAATACACCGTGCGCAACGTACCGCCCCAAGTCGACGCGGCCTTGCGCCAAAGAGCCCCGCAGCGACACCGGAGCCTGAACGAGTTGCTCCGCGACGCGCTTGCCCGCGAGGCGGGTGTCGCGGCGGACCTCGACCAGCTTCATCACGACCTCGACGCGCTCGCGGGCGCGTGGGAGCAGCTTCACTTGTGCCGCGGGGCGGCGCTGCCCAGCGCGGCGGAACAGAATGACGGATGGCTTCTTCGCCCTTTGCTCTGCGAGTAGCGTACCGAAGTCGGTGTCTGCTGATACGAGGACGCGGCTCTCCGCTGCCGCCTGCTCGAAGACCTCGGGATCGTCCGCGCGCGCCATGTTGTACTCCCGCACATGGACCGCATCGTATCCTGCGCTGCGCAGCCCCTCGGCGACATCCGGGGACAGCGCGTTGTCAACAAGGAACCTCAAGCGGTCTTCACGAGGGGAAGCTCCCGCTCGCGGACCGCCTCCGCCGCGTAACGGAGAGCTTCTCGAATGTCATCTCGTTCCAAATCCGGATAGGCGCGCAGAATTTCCTCTTCGGTCATCGCGTCTGCGATCGTCCCCACCGTGGCCACGGGAATGCGCAGTCGTCTGATACAGGGGACGCCGCCCATTTGTTTCGGGTCGACCGTGATGCGCGTGAAGGTCATCGCCCTCTCCTCGCGTCACTCATAGCACATGCAGACATGAACAGAGTAGCGGGCGCAGGTTGCGAGGCGGACCGCGCCCGCGGTCCGGTCGCCTCGAAAAGAAAGATCATCGCCCGGTCGTACGCAGCTCAGCGTCGAACAGCCCCTCGGCGCGCCTGGGCAGCCTGGTGGCCTCTCTCGCTACGCGCCCAGGTTCTATGCGTCAGCCTGGCGGAAACGAGGGCGTCAGGACGCGACCGGCAGGCTGAGATGAGACGGATACGACGCGTTGTGCCATACCTGCTGCACTGCCTTTTGCGCATCCGCAGCGCCGCCGAACCCCGGTGTCACACGAGAGTTCAAGTTGCGGTCGAAGCGCGGAAAGTTGCTGCTGGAAATCTCCAGCCGGATGCGGTGGTTCGGTTTGAAGGTGTGGGCCATGTCCCACAGGTCGATGCGGAACTCCGTTACCTTGCCCGGCTGGAGGAATTCCTCGCGATCGTAGCCATTGCGATAGCGGGCCCGG
Source organism: Desulfurellales bacterium (assembly GCA_037440565.1). Taxonomy (GTDB): domain Bacteria; phylum Desulfobacterota; class Binatia; order HRBIN30; family CADEER01; genus JBBITY01. The sequence continues at coordinate 5,943 of JBBITY010000027.1, read as the reverse complement.
ACGATCCCTTCGGCGATATTGGCGCAGTACCCGTCAGGCTCGACGTCCACTAGCTTGGCGGTGAAGTCGGTGTCCGGAGCGCTGCTGCTGGCATACAGGGTGACGGACACAGGGCCCGTGATGGCAAGGGGCTCGGCAAGACGCGGTGTGGTGTACACGAGCACGTCTTGTCGCTCCTCGACCTGCGCCTGGTTCTCGACGCCCGGCAGCACGTCGATCATGCTTCGCCCGCCGGCGGTCGGAACCGGATCGAATGGATCGTAGACGTAGCTGTCAGGGGGCTCGGTGCCCGGCGGCTCCGGGCTCAACACTCCATCCCCCATCCGGCTGTTCGCCTGACCGCCGCTGTGGAGGTAGTAGGCGACGATCGTGTGCGCGGGAGGCCAGGAGTCGGTCTCCTTCCAGATATTGTCTCCCATCTGGAAGTAGCGGACCCTGTTCTCCGGAAGGAACGCATCCCCCTTTCCCATCAGCCAGTAGTCGAACCATTGGAAAGCGATCGGCGCCAGCGTGTCCGGGCCGGTCAGCACCGACGGGCCGAAGTCCCGCTGGCCGGCACAGGTCGGTCGCTTGTTGTAGTACGCGCTGTGGTCCCAGGGGCCAAGCACCAGCCGGTGCTGATCGCGGACTCGCTTGTCGCCGCGCAGTTGCAACGCCGAGTGGAGGTCCACGTGCCCCTTCAAACATGTGTCGTACCACGCACTCATGTGCAGGACGGGCACCTTGATGCGGTTCGCACGCGCCACGGCGTCGACCCGCTGCCAGAACTCGTCATAGCGGGGGTGGGACAGCCACTCTCGCCAGTACGGAGCCGCCCCGTTCTGGTAAGCGGGGAAGTCGACCAGCGGCAGATAGCGGGCCGAAGTTCTGACGTCTCGGGCAGCCTCGACCAGCTTGCGTTCGGCCTCCGCGAGGGCCGCCGGCTCCAAGCCGAGACGGGAGATCGTGTCCCGCGCCAGGATCGTCCAGACCCAAGACAACTGGAACCCCAACTCGAAGGCGCCGCCGGAATAGGTCCATCCGCTGTAATAGTTGGTCGCGGTCATGTAGGCGAAGACGGCCTTGAGGTGTGGGGGGGCCTCGACGGCGCCCTGGATGGCCGTCCACCCCAGCGCGCACGCGCCGTACAGCCCGACGTTTCCATCCGACCACGGCTGGGCCGCGGCCCATTCCACCGTATCGTACGCATCCCGGCCCTCATCGCCGTAGGGACGCCATGTCCCCTCGGACCCACCTCTTCCTCGAGCTTCCTGGACCACCACCGCGTAGCCCCGCTGGGCAGCGACCAGAGGGCTGAACAGCAGCTCGTGCATCGCCAGAAAGTGGTCGTTGTCGTACGGATGCCCGTTCACCAGCACGGGGTGCCGGGCGCCGTCGTCGGGGCGATAGACGTCGGTGGCGAGCCGCACACCATCGCGCATCGGCACCATGACATCCCGTTCGATGATGATGTTGTGGCTCATCCGATTTGCTTATTCTACGTTCTGCGGTCGGTCAACGATCCGGCGCGCCCAGAACTGCGGAAGAAGGCTGTACCGGATCATGGACTGAACAATTGTTTTCTAGTACGCAAGGGCGTTCGTCCAGGCGGCGCCAGTTCACCGCCTCGGGCCGAGAAACGACGGGAGGATCACGACATGGAGACCATTGACCAGTTGGCGGCCGCGGTAAGGCACATGCAAGACATCGAGGCGATCAAGACGCTGAAGGCCCGGTACTGCCACCTGGTCGACGCGCGCAAGTGGGACGAGCTGGAGACGCTGTGGACCGACGACGCGGTCTGCGACTACGGTTTCTTCGGCTCCTATCAGGGGCGGAAGAACATCGTGGACAAGTTCTTCAGAGAGCTGGTCGACACCGCCTCGTCGTTCATGGCCCACATGGTCCACAATCCTCTGGTCGAGGTGCACGGCGACGAGGCGACCGGCTCCTGGTATCTCACAGCCCAGACCACCATCGAGCCCTTCTGCTGTCGGAGTCCGAGTTCCGCAAGGCGATCGAGACCACCATCGAGCCCTTCAAGCAGGCCGTGTGTGTGATGGGCATCTATGAAGATCGCTTCAAGCGGGTCCGCGGGGCGTGGAAGATCAGCTCCCTCAAGTTCGAGTTCAAGTACTACACGCCCTACGAAGATGGCTGGGCGAAGACGCGCATGTGGGAAATCCCGCGGGGTTGAGCCGCGATCCGAAAGACGTTTCACCACGAAGAGCAGGAAGGGCACATCGCGGCCTGCAGCCGCAACCAAAGCGATCCAGGAAATGAGTGGCAACGGACTCAATGGATTGCACGGATTTCCTGAGCCCAGGAGTCGGACTGCCATCCGTTCAATCCGTCTAATCCGTTCAAGCCGTTGTAAGGACTCCTCTCAGAAACTTTGCGACGGTGCCGATGGGGTGCCTTCGAGTTTGGACTGCGGGCAAAGCCCGCGCTGAGGGTCTGCGCGCACGGAAAGGAAGCGGCATGAGTTCACTGAAAGATCAGGCATGCATCGTCGGCATCGGGCAGACACCGTACACGCGCGCCAAGGAGATGGAGGGCACGAACATGACGCTCCAGCTCCAGGCGTGCGAGGCGGCGATTGCCGACGCGGGCCTGCGCAACAAACAGATCGACGCCATCCTGCCGTTTGCCAGCCTCAACATCGCGGAGGACTTCGCCGTGCACCTGGGCATCGAGGACTTGCGTTACCAGGCGACGCTGCACGTCGGCGGCGCGGCGCCGGGCGCGTCGGTGGCCACGGCGGCGATGGCGGTGGCCACCGGCATGGCGAACTACGTGCTCATCCCCGGCGGCTGGTATGGATACGCCGGGCGCCGCGTGCGCGAAGTGGTCGTGGCCGACCCCTCGGTGATGTCCGGCGGGGTCACGGCGCGCGACTTCTACTTCCCGTACGGGCTGACCGCTCCCGTGCAGTGGTTTTCGTTCATGGCGCGGCTGCACATGGACGAGTTTGGCACCAAGCCGGAGCACCTCGGCGCGGTCGCCATCGCGTGCCGCAAGCACGCGCAGCTCAACCCGTGCGCCCTGATGCGGGGCAAGCCGATGACGATGGCAGACTACCTCGCCTCACCGATGATTTCGGATCCCTTCCGGCTGCTCGATTGCTCGCTCGAAGCGGACGGCGCCTGCGCCTTCGTGGTCACCACCGCCGAGCGCGCCCGCGATCTGAAGCAGCGACCCGTCTACATCATGGGCTTCGGCCAGGGCCAGCCGTTTCCGGCAGACGACATCGTCACGCGCGAGGACATGTTCAACCTCGGCATCACGGCAGCGGCCCCGCGCGCCTTCCGTATGGCGGGCATCGCGCCGCAGGATGTCGACTTCGCCGAGATCTATGATCCGTTCACGTTCCAGGTGATCCAGCAGATCGAGGAGATGGGGTTCTGCCGGCGCGGCGAAGGCGGCCCGTTCGTCGAGGGCGGGCGGATCGAGATCGGCGGCGAGCTGCCGGTCAACACGCACGGCGGCCTCCTGTCGGAGGCGCACGTGCTCGGCATGAACCACTTCGTCGAAGCGGTACACCAGCTCCGCGGCTCTGCGGGCGAACGGCAGGTCAAGGACGCGGCGATCGGGCTTGTCACCGGGTTCGGCGACTTCGGCGACGGCAGCATTGTGATTCTGAGGAGATAGGGTCCGGGAGTTCGAGGGTCCAAGGGTGGAAAACCAACAGGGTCTTCCAACCCTCGACCCCTTGGACCCTTGGCCGCTTGAATTCTGCGAAAGAGAGATGACATGACACAGACCAACACCCCCTACACCAAGCCGCTCCCGCTGATGCAGGGCATGGCACAGCAGTTTTACACCCACTGCAAGAACCACGAGCTGCGGTTCCAGCGCTGCACGAAGTGCGGCGTCTGGCGCCACGTCCCGCGCGCCATGTGCGCCGCCTGCGGCTCGTGGGATTGGGAGTGGGCGAAGTCGAGCGGGCGCGGCAAAGTTTTCACCTGGACCGTCGTCCGCCGGCCAATGCATCCCGCTTTCGCCAGCGACGCCCCCTACGCGCCGGTGGTGGTCGAGCTGGATGAAGGCGTGCGCATGGTGAGTTGGCTCGTCGACGTGGCACCGGATGACATCCGGAAAGGGATGCCAGTCGAGGTGGTGTTCGACGCCGTCACGCCGGAGGTCACGCTCCCGAAGTTCCGCCGCGCCAAGGGTTGAGTGCGATGCGAGAAAGGAATCTCGCGCCAAGACGCCAAGGCGCAAAGGGAAAACGGACCGAGCCGTCCTTCTCTCCTGTGTCTTTTTCTTTGCGGCTTTGCGCCTTTGCGCGAGAAGTTTTCTCCGCGGGGAGTCAGCCGCTGGCAATGCAGTGCTGCAGCGCGGACGCATGAAGAATCTGCGAACGACGATCAGATGTGAAAGGAGTACGACATGAGAACGTCACCGCATTTCCTGTACGAGAAGAAAGGCCAAATCGCGATCATGACGTGGAACCGGCCGGAAGCAGCGAACTGTTTCACGCCGGAGATGATCGACGCCTTCTATGATGCGTTCGGGGATTTCGACAAGGACGACAATCTGTTGGTGGCCATCCTGGCCGCCAAGGGTGACAAGGCATGGTGTGCCGGTGGGGACCTGGCCACCATGATCCCGGCCGTCACGTCGGGCAAGTGGAAGATCAACGAGGACCCCACCAAGCGGGTGTTCCACGACATCTTCAAGCCGATCATCTGCGCCGTGAACGGATTCGCCACCCTGGAGCTGATCCAGGGGGCAGACCTGGTCGTGGCCTCGGAGAACGCCAAGTTCGCGCTCGGCGAGGTGCGCTGGGGAATGATCGCAGCCGGCGGCTCGCACGTGCGGTTCCCCCGCTACCTGCCGTGGTGGATCGCCATGGAGGTCCTGCTGACCGGTCGACCTATCAGCGCGAAGCGGGCCTACGAAGTCGGGCTGGTGAACCGGTTGGTCCCCACGGTGGCCGAGGTACTGCCGACTGCCATGGAACTGGCCGAGCTGATCTGCCAGAATGGCCCGTTGGCGGTGCGGACGGCCAAGGAAATCGCCGTACGCGCGTGGAATCACGAGCCGGCCTTCGTCCTGGAAAACGCGCTCTTCCAGCGCGTGCGGAACTCGGAGGACGCGCAAGAGGGCCCCCGCGCGTACATGGAGAAACGCAAGCCGGTCTTCAAGGGACGATGAGCAACAGCCCTGCGCCACATTCTCTGACCCAAAGGCAAGAAATGCTCACCGCAGAGGCACCGAGAACGCAGAGACCACAGTGCTACAGAGTCCTCTTGCGCAGAAGTGCCAAGCCCATTCTGATGAGGTTCGAATCCAGGGAAGCTATTCAAGGATACTCCCCGTCTTCTCTGCGTCTCCGCGTCTCTGCGGTGAAATCTTTCTTCCTCCGTAATCTCTGCGCCTCTGTCGTTCACGCCGTTCGGGAGGTTCAACCGTGAAATTTGCGATCCGCGTGCCGGCGAATTTTCTCTATCCGTCCATCACCAGCCCGTGGGAAGCGCGGGTCACCGCTGCGGACACGCTGCGGTTCGCGCGCAAGGCCGAAGATCTCGGCTTCGACTATCTGTGGGTGTCGGAGCACATCGTCCAGATCCCCGAGGTCGTGCCGTTCCAGGGCCCGCGGTTTTACGAGGCCGTGAGCGCGGCGGCCGTCATCCTCGGCGCCACCTCGCGCATCAGGTTGCTCACCTACATCGCCGTCCTG
>JBBITY010000027.1:0-236 GCA_037440565.1 Desulfurellales bacterium | reverse complement strand
AGATCGCGACCGTGGACGTCCTTTCCGGCGGGCGCCTGACCCTCGGGCTGGCGTCCGGCCATCTCCAGAAGGAGTTCGAAGCGCTCGGCGTGCCCTTCGCGGAACGCGGCCGGCGAAGCGACGAGTATCTGAAGATCATGAAGGCGCTGTGGACCGAGGAGCGGCCCAGCTTTCGCGGCGAGTTCTATTCGTTCGCGGACCTCGTCTTCGAGCCCAAGCCCCTGCAGAAGCCGCAC
>JBBITY010000026.1:9876-17477 GCA_037440565.1 Desulfurellales bacterium | reverse complement strand
AGATGAGCACGAACGCGAACACGCCTGCCGCGGCCGGCTGTGCGAGCCAGCGCCGCAACGCCGTGTCCCATCCCCGGCGCTTCTCGGGCGCCAGCACGATATACGGCGCCCTCCGGGCCGCCGCGGCCAGGAGCGCGAAGGTCACGCCGGCAATCGAGAAGACGGTGGGCCAGCCGAGGACGCCGGCCAGCATGACCATGCCGCCGCCGCTGGCGATCAGCGCCACGCGCGCCGCTGACACACGCACGCCGTTCGCTTCGCCTTCCTCGCCGGGCGCCACGAGCCCTATCGTGAAGGCGTCGATGGCCATGTCCTGCGTGGCCGACGCCACGGCTACGCCGAGCAACACCGCCCAGAGTCCGGCCGACAGCGCGGCGGGGTCGAAGGCCGGCATCAGCGCCGTCAGTACGGCCAGCACAACGAGACATCCGGATATCCACTGGCGCCGCTCCCCGAAGCGATCGACCAGTGGCGACCACAACACCTTGAGCGTCCAGGGGAGACCCAGCAGCGAGACGAGTCCGATCTCGGTGAGCGACACCCCGTGCACGCGGAAGTATACGGGCAACACGTCCTTCACGATGCCGAACGGCAGCCCCTCGGCAAAATACAGGATGGCCACCCACAGAAGCTTGCGGCGCAGGGTCATGCGTGACCGCCTCTAGCGAATCCGGCGCCGCGGGGCGAGCGCCCACTCGGCAGGGCCGGCCCATTGACAAGCCTGATTTCACCGGCGAACATCCAATCGAGGCGTTGCGCCGTGACGTGGGACGAACCCAGTTCGTTGGCACCTTCGCTGCTGGTGGCGATGCCGCAGTTGCGGGACCCGAACTTCACGCGGGCGGTGGTCCTGCTGTGCGAGCACCAGGCCCAGGGAGCGATGGGATTGGTGATGAACCACGCGACGGGGACGCGCGCGTCGCAAATCGTCCAGCTCGATCCGCCTGCCGAGCACGACAGCGGTCTCGAGGTGTGGATCGGCGGGCCGGTCGATCCGTCGCGGGGATGGCTGCTCCTCACCGAGGATTTGGGCGACGGCGTGGAGATCGGTCCCGGTCTCTACCTTTCGGCGTCGCGCGAGGTGTTGCGCCGGGTCATGGAGACCGACGGCCTGAGCACGCGCTGTCGCTTCCTAGTCGGCTACGCCGGCTGGGGACCCCGGCAGCTCGACCGCGAGCTGGCGGCCTCGGCGTGGCTGACGGTGCCCGTGGACCACGCGCTGCTGTTCGACACGCCCAGCGAGAAGATGTGGGAGGTGGCGATTCGCCGCCTCGGCATCGAGCCACACGCGCTCGCTCCGGGCCCCGGCGTGCACTGAACCCAGTCTCAGCCCGGGTTACCACCGCTCCCCGGCGCGCTGGCGCCGCACCTCCTTGCGCAAGAACTCACCGAGCTCGGCGATCCATCCGCGTACTTCCTCGCTGCGGCCGTCGGCCTCGGACAGCAATGGCTCGGCGCGCGCATACTGGCTGAGGGCCTTCTCGTAATCGCCGCTGAGGCGGGCTGCCGTGGCGAGGTGGTAAAACCCATCCGCCTGATTCCCCGCGCGCCCGGCCAGGAGGCCGAATCCGTCGTGTGCCGACGACAGATACGGCGCCAATTCGATGGCGCGCCGATACGCCGCCATCGCGCCGTGCGCGTCGCCTAGGGGCTCCAGGGTTTTGGCCAGCTCCACCCACGCTCCGGCGTCACTCGGCTCGCGGTCGACGGCTCGGCGCAAGAGGTCGCGTGCGACCTCCAGTTGCCTCTGCCGCAAGGCGATCCGCCCCAGCTCGCGCTCCGCCGCGACCACCCCGCCGGCTCGGGCGGCTTCGAGCGCCCCCTTGGCGACGTCGATCTGCCCGTTCTCCAGACAAACCAATCCGAATAGGTAGCGCGCCGTGGGATCGCCGGGCTGCTCCTCAAGGCCCCGCCGATACAGCGCCACGACCTCCGCCGGCGGTTCGGTGCGCACGCGCGCGAGCGCCTGCACCCGGCGCAGGGCGAAGCCCGCCGGTGGGCGCTCATGCGGCGCCCACTGTTGGGTACGCAGCACCGCCTCCAGGTGGTTCAGCCGCTCATCGGTCAGCGGGTGCGACAGCAAATACGGCGGCGCGGACGCCGGCTGCGCGCGCGCATCATCGGACAACTTCTGGAAGAAGTCGAGCATCGCCCGCGGGTCGTAACCGGCACTCTGCAGGTAGCGCGCGCCCATGTAGTCGGCCTCCTGCTCGAACTCGCGCCGGTATTTGAGCGTGACCGCCGCATTGGCCGCCGTCGCCAGCGCGCCGACCGCCGGTTGTACGATGGACGCCAGCACCCCGAGCAGCGTCGTATAGTTGAGCAACTGGGTCGCCTCCTGCTGCCGCGCCAGGTGATGTGCGTGCACGTGGGCAATTTCGTGCCCGAGCACGCCGGCAACCTCGTCGTCCGACGCCGCGCGGATCAGCAGGCCCGAGTGCACGTACACGTATCCGCCGGGCACCGCGAACGCATTGACGTGCCCGTCGCGCACCACGGCGAAGCGATAGTCGAAAAAGGACCCGTCGAGGCTCCGCGCCATCTTCTGCCCGATGGCGTCGACGTACGACACGACCTCGGGATCGGAAATCAGAGGCAACTGTTGGCGCGCCGCCAGATCGAACCGACGGCCCAACTCGCGCTCCGCCTGAAATGAGACAGCCGACGCCGCCGGCGCTGCCAGCGCAACCAGCGCCAGTGCCGCGCAGACCCCGCGCCGTGTCAGCCAGACCACGCCCATGTTTGAATGAGCTACTAGAGGAAGGGTATCCGGCCCGCAAGGATACGGTCTCTCGCAGTGCCCGGAGGGGCGCACGGCCGTGCGCTCCTGCAGGACCGCCGTTCTCGAGGGGGAGCATTGCTCCACCCCGAGCGATTCTTCACCAGCTCACGGCTCCGGCATACCTGGCCGCCGAACCGCGCAGTGTGCCCCCGCAGGTTTGCCGCCTCGCGGGGACCGTGCTAACCGCCGACCGATGATCCAGCCGGGCGCACAGCGCGCCGAGATCGACACGCCGGCGTTGCTCGTCGACCTCGACGTCACGGAGCGCAACATCGCCACCATGTGCGAGTTCTTTCGCGACCGCCCGGCCAAACTCCGCCCGCACTTCAAGTCGCCTAAAGCGCCGGCGGTCGCCAAGCGCCTTCTGGCGGCAGGGGCAATCGGCATGACCTGCGCCAAGGTGGGCGAGGCGGAAGTGCTCGCGTCGCACGGCGTCACCGATATCCTGATCGCCAACCAAGTGATCGGCGCGCCCAAGCTGGCCCGCCTGGTCGACCTCGCCCGCCGCGCGAACATGATGGTTGCGGTCGATTCCGCGGCCGGCATCGATATGTTGGCCGAGGCCACGGCGGCTGCCGGCGTCACCTGCCGCGTTCTGGTCGAGGTCGATGTGGGGATGCACCGTTGCGGCGCGCGGTCGCCGGCAGCAGCGCTCGCGCTCGCTCAGCGCGTGGCGCGCGCGAGCGGCCTGTGTTTCGCGGGCGTCATGGGCTACGAGGGGCACGCGGTCATGGAGCCGGATCGCGCCGCGCGGCACCGCCAGGCCACCGAGGCGATGCAGGCGCTGACGGCGGTTGCCGAGCATCTCCGGCAGGCCGGCTTGCCGGTCGAGATCGTCAGCGCGGGTGGCACCGGTACCTACGACATCAGCGGCGTCTTTCCCGGGGTGACGGAAATCCAGGCGGGGTCGTTCATCTTCATGGACGCCCGCTACCGGCAGGTCGACATTCCCTTCCAGTGCGCCCTCTCGCTCGTGACCACGGTGATCAGCGTGCCCGACGCGCACAGCGCGATCATTGACGCCGGGATGAAGGCGGTAACCTTCGAGTTCGGTCTCCCCGAAGTCAAGGACCTCCCGGGTGTCACCCTCGGCTTCCTCTCGGAGGAACATGGCCACCTGATGGTCGACGGCCCTCCTCTGGCGGTCGGACAGCGCATCGAGTTGATCCCCAGCCACTCCGACACGACGATCAACCTGCACGACCAGATGTATGCGCTGCGCGGCGACCGTGTCGAGGCGATCTTCGCCATCGAGGCGCGCGGGCGGTTTGCGTGAGCGGGTGAGCCCGCAACCCGTGCGCGCGTGTCCAGGTGCGCCGGAGGAGCGCCCCAGACAGGCTCACCGCCTCACCGGGTGAGCGGCCCACGGGCGCACGGGTTGACGGGCTCACCCACCCCGTGCGCGACGTATTCGAGCAGCTCCGCCAACTGGCGAACCTGCCGCGCGCGGACCGGGCGGTCTTCGTCGGGACCATAGTGAAACAGATGCAAAGCGAGGCGCAGGTTGGCCTCGATGATTTCGAGGCAGGCGGCGATCTCTTGCTGCTGGCGCGCCCGGCGCCGGGCGCGGACCACCTCGGCAAACGGGATCACGTGGGCCATGGGATTTTCAGCAACCCCCTATTGCCAGCCGACGCCCAATGCGCCGGGGACGCTTCTCCTACCAGCGCCGGCGCGTCTCGCGCCGGGCCAGTTGCTCCAGTGCGGCCTGCAGGCGCTGGGCCTGCCCACCGGCCGCCGCGCGACGCGCCGTGTCGCGGCCAGGACGGCGCGACGGCCTCTCTTCTAACAAGCAACAGCGTAACAACTTGGCTCTCAAAAGTACTCCGGTGGTTCGTCCACGCCGCCGGTGGGGGCCTTGCGACTGGGGATGTACTTCCCGGTGATCATTTCCTTGTAGCTCATGCCCGGGCCGACCATCGGATACACGTGCTCGTTCTGGTCGATCGCCACCTCGAGGAACGCGGGACCGGGAAAGTTGACGAATTCCTCCAAACACGGCCGCACGTCCTCGTTCTTCGTCACGCGCTTGGCAAACTCGAACCCGTCCGCCTCCGCGGCGCGAATGAAATCCTTCTTGTGCAGGGTCTTGTCCGATCCCGCATAGCGACTGGCGTAGAAAAGCGCCTGCCACTGCCGGACCATGCCGTCCCCCAAGTTGTTCAGCACCAACACCTTGACCGGGATTTCGTAGGTGGTCAGCGTTTCCAACTCGCCGAGGTTCATCCGAATACTGCCGTCCCCGTCGATGTCGATCACCAGGGCCCCGGGGTTGGCCAACTGCGCGCCGACCGCGGCGGGCAGGCCAAAGCCCATCGTCCCCATGCTGCCGGACGTGATGAAGTGTCGGGGATGCTTGAACTCCAGGTACTGCGCGGCCCACATCTGATGCTGGCCGACGCCGGTGGTGACGATCGCCTCGCCGCGCGTGATCTCGTTGAGCTGAGAGATGACGTACTCCGCCTGAATCTGATCCGACTCCCGGTTGTAGTTCAGCGCGTGGCGGATCTTCAGGTCTTTCACGTGCGCGCGCCAGTCGGCAAAGTCCTTCTTGAAACCGGCGCCGGCTTCGAGCAACTCCGCCAGGCCGCGCTTGGCGTCCGCGACATGCGCCCAGTCGACGCTCTTGACCTTGCCGATTTCCGACGCGTCGATATCCAGATGCGCGATCTTCGCTCCGCGCGCGAAATCCTTCACCTTCCCGGCGACTCGATCGTCGAAGCGCGCGCCGACCGCGAAGAGAAAATCGCAATCCTCGACGGCGTAGTTCGCGTACGCGGTACCGTGCATGCCGAGCATGTGCAGTGACAGTTCACTGCTGGTCTCCATGGCGCCGATGCCCATGAGCGTGGTGACGACGGGAATCCCGAAGCGCTTTGCAAAAGCGCGCAGCTCCGCGGCGGCATCGCTGTTGATGACGCCACCGCCGGCGTAGATGAGCGGCCGCTCGCTGGCAGCGAGCAGGTGGAAGAACGCCTTGGCCTCGGCAGGGGTAACGCTGGCCCGGTTAAGGGCGTGCAGGCGCTCCTCATAGCCGCGCAACGGCAGGATTCCGGAGCCTTTGAAGATCCCCTCGGCGAGCTGGACGTCCTTCGGGAGGTCGATCACCACCGGACCGGGCCGACCGCTGCGGGCGATCTCGAAGGCGCTGCGGATGGTCTCCTCGATCTTGGTCTCGTCGGTCAGCAGAAAAACGTGTTTCGCGCACGCCGCCATGATGTTGAAGACGGGCGCTTCCTGGAAGGCGTCGGTACCCATCGCCGCGCGCGGCACCTGGCCGCAGATGAGGACCACGGGAACTGAATCGGCCTGGCAATCGCGGATCGGGGTCACGGAGTTCGTCGCGCCGGGCCCAGATGTCACCATCGAAATCCCGACACGGCCGCTCGAACGCGCGTAGCCAGCCGCCATGAAACCGGCCCCTTGCTCCGTCGCGGGAACGACGAGTCGGATTTCCGCGTTGGGGTGGGCTTCGTTGTAACGGAAGATCGCGTCGTACGTCGGCAGGATCGCGCCGCCGCTGTAGCCGAAGATCGTGTCGACACCTTCGTCGGCCAGCACTTGGACGAGCATATCCGCCCCGCTCATCTTCGTACCGGCCAGCGGGTGTGGCGGCGGGGGCGTCTTGGCCTGCCCAGCCGCGGCGTCGGCTGCAGTGCTGCGCACCGGCTTCAGTTTCGTGGTCATCGCTGCTCCCCAGATGTGGCTTTCGCCGCAATGTAGCGCGTCCGGCCGCTTTGCGCCACATCCGTGGACGTTGCGGCCATCGCCGAATTTCCACGAAACGACAGCGACCCAACGAGGGACTCACGTCCCGAACCCGCCGCCCTCCAACCGCCGCCAGCCGCCGGCAGCCCAGTTACCGCCGTCGACGTGTACGGTCGTCCCGGTGACAAAGGCGGACAGGTCGGAGGCGAGAAAGACGGCCGCGCCAGCCACATCGTCGACGTGCCCGGCCCGCGGCAGCGGGGTCTTGACCGGCACTGCGCCAATTCCCGGGGTCGGAATCACATCGGGCGCGATGCAGTTCACGCGGATCATGCGCTCCCCGAGCTCGAGCGCCAGGCTCTTCGTGAGATTGGCGAGCGCCGCCTTCATCGCCGCGTACACGGCGAAGCCGGGGCCGGCGCGGTGCGCTTCGATCGAGGTGATGTTGATGATCGACCCACCGCGCGCCGGCATGAGGGGAACGACGCCGCGCACGAAGTGCGTGACGCTGGTGAAGTTCTCGCGCACCAGGGCGTCCTGCCCCTTCTCGCTCACTTCCAGAAATGGAGCGAAGAAGCCGCCCCCGGCGTTGTTCACCAAAATATCGACGCGCTGCAACTCGGCCGCGACGAGACCGAGAAATCGCCGCGCCCCTTCGCCGTCGCGGACGTCGACCACTGCGGTCACGACCCTGCGGCCGATTCTTTCGATATCGCGTGCCGTCGCAGCCAAGTGCTCCGCGTCGCGATCGCAGATCGCCAGATCGGCCCCGAAGCGCGCGAACGCCAGCGCAATGGCCCGGCCGATGCCCACCGCTGCGCCGGTCACGACGGCGACGCGATCAGTCAGCAGCACGCTGCCCGGCTGGAGCGACATATGCAGAAGCTCAATAACAAAGCCGCACCGCGCAGTCACATCTCCCCGGCCCCGCCAACTTGCCCTCACCCAGTCAAGTCGATAGGCGAAGTCAGAGCACGCACGGCTTGCGTGCGGAGGGGGAATCGCAATGACACAGCCAGAGCCATCGATGCGCGGCCGAACCGTCATGATCACCGGTGCCAGCTCGGGCATCGGCCGCGCGTGGAACAGGCGCCGGCAGAACGGCGCCATC
>JBBITY010000026.1:0-9866 GCA_037440565.1 Desulfurellales bacterium | reverse complement strand
AGCTCGGGCATCGGCCGCGTCACCGCGCAAGAGCTGGCGCGCATGGGCGCGACGCTGTACCTCGTCTGCCGCGATCGGCAGCGCGGCGAAGCGACCGCCGGCGAAATTCGAAACCAGACCGGCAACGATTCCGTGCATCTCCTTCTGGCCGATCTGTCATCCCAACAGGCCATCCGGCAGCTCGCGACAGAATTTCTCGCCACGGGTGCGCCCTTGCACGTGCTGGTGAACAATGCCGGCGTCGTCAACCTTCGGCGCACGCTCACCGTCGACGGAATCGAGACCGTCTTCGCCGTCAACCACCTGGCGTACTTTCTCCTCACGCATCTGCTGCTCGACCGGATCAAGGCGAGCGCGCCGGCGCGGATCGTCAACGTCTCGTCCGATGTCCACCGCTCGGCGACCGTAAACTTCGACGATCTCGGCGGGGAGCGCCGCTACCGCGCCATGCGCGTCTACGGGCAGTCGAAACTGGCGAACATTCTCTTCACCATCGAGCTGGCCCGGCGGCTGGAGGGTACCGGCGTCACGGTGAACGCTTTGCACCCGGGGGCGGTGGCTACGGGGCTGGGTAAGAACAACGGCATCTTCGCACGCGGCGTGATCGCGCTGTTGCGGCCCTTCTTCCGTACCCCCGAACAGGGCGCCGCCACCACCATCTACCTGGCTTCTTCGCCCGCGGTCGACGGAATCAGCGGCAAGTACTTCGTCGACTGCAGGGAAAGGCGCCCGTCGCGCGCGGCACTCGACGAGGCGGCGGCACGGCGGCTCTGGGAAATCAGCGCGCGGATGACCGGCATTCCAGCAACGTAACGACCTCCCACCGGGGCGCCCGGGGGCGGCAGCCCCACATCCGATGGATCGGAATCGATTCTGGATCATCTCATGCGCGCTTCGCCCCGACCCAGTGGAGCCATCTTGACAGGCACGAGCAGTCGGGCGTAACGGTACGCAAGGTAATCGCGATTCTGCAGCGCGCGCGGATGGAGGCAATCGTGCTCGGCTCGCGTGGTGCTGGTTCGGTCATCATCCCACCGCTCCTGGCGCTCCTCGCCGCCTGCTCGCAAGAGCCGGTAGTCGACTGGGAGGCGAAGGAAAACTTCTTCGTCAAAGAAAAGAGCGAGCGCACCGACGAGGGCGTCCGGCTCGAATACCATTCGCTGGTCGACGCCCCGGCGGCCGCCGTCTATCGGGCCCTGGCAGATGTGGAACACTACGCTGATTTCGTCGACGGGGTCACGGAATCGACCCTGCTCAGCACCGACTTGAACACCAAGACGATCCTCATCACGGAGACCGTCATCGGGCGCCAGACCCGCGCGCGTGTGAAGTGGTGGATGTATCCGAACCGCGGGAAGGTGGAGTTCCAAACGTTGGAAAGCGACAGCAACTACAACGACGGCAGCTACACCGTGTACGCCTCGCCCGATGGCAAGCGCAGCTACGTGGTGTCGATCTTCCACGTGAAGGAGAAGGGGGCGCCCCAGCACGTGCCGATCGGCGTCCTCGCCGGCGCCATGCGCGAGTCCTTCGAGACGGCCGCGCGCTCGGTGAAACGCCGCGCCCTGGCGCCAACCGGATAGGGGCGGTTCAGCCGCCTCCGCACCACCTACGGCGCCGCCGAGCGCAGGCGCTCCGGTGGCTCGAAGCGGCCGCGCATGCGTTCCACCCACATCGTCGTCAGTGCGCGTTTCGGAAGCCCAAGGCGGCGCAGCTCATCGGCAATCGGGTGGTTGCCCAGTACGAGGTCCGCGCCGCCGAGGCGAAAACCCACCCCTTCACCGCCGGAGGTGAAGACGGTCCGGTGAGGCACGCCGTCGATGAGCGAGAGGGTGACCATCGTGGTGTCCGACAGGCGCCGCGTGCCGCCGCGCGGCAGCGCGAGCGTGAGCGCGTGCACGCCGCCGACGGCCAGCCGGCACGTGCAGCACCGCTCGGTCTTGACGATCTCGATCTCCTCCACCGTCTTCGGAAAGCCCCAGATACCGCGCCCAGCTTCGCAGGTGAATTCCGCGTTGACTGGCAGCCGATGGATGTACGTCGCAACCCGTCCGCGCACGAAGTCGAGGGCGGTTCCCAAATAGGGAATCCCGCGCGCCGCACCGCGCTCGCGGACGAAGAAGGCGATGGACACTTCGTTGTACTCGTCCAGGTCGTTGTCGCGGTACTCGATGGCCGCGATACTGCACAGTGCGCGCCCGGGCCAGATCTCACACACCTCGAACGCATCGGTCGGAATCAGGCGGCGCGCGGCCGCAGCGGAGACGACAAAGGTCGCAGCCCCAGACGACGCATCACGGACCTGCACCGGCATCGTGACCTGTCGTCCTTGAAATGTGTACGTCTGCGGCATGGCCTCTCACCTCGATTTGAAAACAAATCTCGCGCGAAGGCGCCGAGCCGGCAAGAGGGCACGGCTCCCTCCGGCCTTTGGACGCCCCGTCGAAAAACCCGCCCCTGCTTCGAGACGCGCCTTGCGGCGCTCCTCGGCATGAACCGGGACTTGCCTGCAATAAAGGGCTTCCCGCCCACCCTGAGCTTGTCGAAGAGGAGCGGCAGGCCTCCTCGAGCGGGCTCGTATACCGCAGTCCCTTACTTCGCGCTGGTCGTGTAGTACACGCCGAACAGGACGGCCGCGCCGCCCAGCGCTTGGGCGATCGCGAAGGGCTCGCCGAGCAGGGTCACGCTCAGCACCGCCGTCAGCACCGGCACGAGGTAAACGAACACCACCGTGCGATTCACGCCGACGGTGCGCACGCCGAAGAGAAAGAATTGGCCGGCGATGATGGAGGACAGGACCGCCATGACGACCAGGCCGAGTAATGCCGCAGAGCTCGCGTTGGCCAACTGCACCCACGGATGCTCGCTCCACGCCAGGAAAAACAAGGCGATGCCACCGAGCCCGTAGACGGCGCAGTTCACGAATGACGCGGTGAAGTGGCCGACGACCCGGCGTGAGGCAAGGTTGAAGGCCGCCCAGCAGAGCGCGGCGACGACGGCGATGAGGTCGCCGATGTGCTTGCCCAAGTCCGCGACGCGGGCGAAATCGCCGCCCGTGATCACCGGCGCCGCACCGAGCAGCGCGACCACGATTCCGCCCGGCGCCCGGCGATAAACCCGCTCGCCCACGAGCGGAGATAGCAATAAGGTCAGCGCCGGGTTCAGCGCGATCAGCAGCGCCGTGTTGGTGGCGCTGGTGTGCCGCAGAGCGACGAGGAAAAGCCACGGGTAGAGTACGCCGCCGCACAGGACCATCGCCGCCAGCGGGCCGAGCGTCTGCGACGGCAGCGGCCAGACCGTTTGTCGGGCGGCAAAGGGCAGCAGCAGCAGCGAGGCCAGCGCGTAGCGCCAGGCCGCCGTGGCCAGCGGCGTCATTTCCGCCAGCACCACTTTTCCGGCGATGAATGCCGCCGCCCAGCCGAACGTCGAGATGACCAGCCCCGTGTACGCGAGCGCGTGCGGGCTCGGCCGGCTCACCCCGCGCGACGCAACTGCCAACGAGCGCATGTCCCGTGGATACCATCGGGCCGGTATGCACGCGAGAGCGCCTCGCCGAGGGTAAAATCGAGTCGGCTCTCCGCAGCCAGCGTGGGGCGCACGCCGTGCGCCCACTCATCTCGCGTCGGCGTAAGCGCGGTGCAGGCGGTGCGGCGAAACGCCGCAGAAGTGGAGAAACCGCAGTGTCCACATGAGAAGGATCGTCCGGATCACGCCGTTCCGCCGCCAGCGGCGCGACGACGTGACGACCCGCGCGCGCAGGCAGGCGATGCGACCGCGGCGCTTGAGGGCGCGACTCAGCTCAACGTCTTCCATGAGCGGAATGTCTTTGAAGCCACCCAGTTGGCGGAACACGTCGGCGCGAACGAAGATCGCCTGGTCGCCAGTGGCGATGCGCGTCAGCCGGGAGCGCAGATTCATCAGCGTACCCGTCAGCCACAAGAGCGGGCTGCTGGGCAGCAAGCGCACGTCGAAGCGACCGCCGACGACGCCCGGGTCGGCGAACGCGCGGGCCACGGCCGCGTCGAACCCCGCCGGCAAGCGGGTATCCGCGTGCAGGAAGAGCAGCACTTGCCCGCGCGCCGCCGCCGCGCCGGCATTCATCTGCGCGGCGCGCCCACGCGGGCCGTGCAGCACCCGGTCGGCTCGCTCGGCCGCGATGCGCGCTGTCGCGTCGCTGCTGCCGCCGTCGACCACGATGACCTCGCGTACCGCCGGCGCCCGAGCGCTGGCGACAGCCGCGGGGAGATTCTCCTCTTCATTGAGGGTGGGGATGATGACCGAGATCTCCATGAGTCGAGCGTCGAAACAGTCAGACAAGATCAAAAGGCAAAGCGCAAGGGCGCAGGCAAAGGCGAGGGCTCTTGACTCCCGACTCCCGACTCTCGACTCTCGACTCTCGGTCATGCGCATCGATCTCGGTGACATTCATCTGAACTGCGAGGTGTCGGGTGCGGGCACTCCGCTCGTTCTGACGCACGGGCTCGGAAACAACCTGCACTTCTGGGATGCCCACCGCGAAGACCTTGCCGCGCATCATCGGCTCGTTTGCTGGGACCTCCGCGGCTTCGGCCGCTCCGACAAGCCTGCCGGCCCGTACCATCCGGCGCAGTTCGCCGCCGACCTCGCCCGCTTGTGCGACGCGCTCCAGCTCGAGCGCATCCATCTCGTCGGCATTTCGATGGGCGGCGTGATCGCGCAGCGGTTCGCCCTCGATTTCCCCGCGCGGCTGCGGTCGCTCGTGCTGGTCAGCACGTCCAGCGAAGTGGGAGCCCGCGCCGCCGCGCACTGGCAGCGCCTGGCTGACCGCGTCGAGCGCGATGGATTCGATGCGCGCACCAGCGACGCCGCGCGGTCCTTTTCCGCGGCTTTCGCCGCGGCTCATCCGGAGGTGGTGCGGACGATGACCGAACAGAACACGGCCAACGATCCCAAGGCGTACGCCGCGGCAGCCCGCGGGGTGAGCGATTATCATTGGACGGCGGAGCTGGCTCGCATCGGAACGCCGACGTTGATCCTGCAGGGTCTCGAAGACCAACTCACGCCGCCGGGCGGCTCCGTGAAGATGAGTCGCGTCTTGCGCAACGCGCGCTTGTTGTTGATCCCAGAGGTCGGTCACAACCTTCCCTTGGAGCAGCCGCTGCTGTTTCGCACCGCCCTGCTAGCCTTTGTCGGCGGGGTCGATGCGGCGGCAAATTTCATTGCGAGCGGCGGACCCCTCTGATAAAAGAAGGCTGCGCTCGGCGCGCCGCGATGCCCTTGGCCGTGGTGGCGTCAGGGCTGGAGGATTCCATTGAGCAAAGACATCGCGCTCGGAGCTGTTCTACTGGCCGTTGTGGCCGCCATACCGGCGAGAGCTGCCGAGGAAGCCTTCGCCGCGACAACCAGTCCGGTGGGCGCTGAGACGGTTGCCGGACCGCCCGACACAGCACGCCATCTCGTCAGTCAGGCCATGGCGTGCCTGCGGCGTGCGGAGGATGCACCGACCCCCGACGTCGAAATGGCCGCCTATCGCGAAGCGCTGGATTTCGCTCGCCGCGCCGTCGCGGCCGACGAGCGGAACCCCGATGCTCACTTCGCCGTGTTCGCCAGCGAGGGTAGCATCATGCTGCGCACCGGAGCGTCCGTGAATCCCATCAACCTGATGAAGGTCAACCGGGAGCTCGATCGGGCGCTGGAACTCAATCCGCACCATGCGGATGCCCTTGCCGCCAAGGGCGGTCTGTACCGTCAACTGCCGTGGATCCTCGGCGGCGATTTGAGCAAGGCAGAGGACTGTCTCACTCGGGCCGTCGCTCTGGACCCGAACGCGGTGACCGCGCGGATCGAGCTGGCGGCGACGTACCGCGACATGGGCCAGCCCGAGCGGGGCCTCCCTTTGGTGGAACGAGCGCTGCAGATCGCCCAAGGCCAGGGCAGACGGCGCAAGACGGCTGAGGCCCAACACCTGCTCGAAGAGCTGCGCGTCAAGCAGTAGGCGCGTTCCTTACACGTGCACCGATTCGGGTTCGCAGGGGTTGGCGCATTCCAACTGAATCGTCACGTGATCGACATCGAAGCGCGTGGCCAGGAGTTGGCGCATATCAGCGAGGATGCGCTCGCCATCGACGCCGCTGTCGATCACAGCGTGCGCGCTCAAAGCGTACTGGCCGGTGGTCAGCGTCCAGACGTGAAGATCGTGGACCCGATTGGTTCCGGGTACGCTTTCCAGCGCACTGCGCAGGCGGTCGAGGTCGATGTGGCCCGGAACCGCTTCCATGAGAATGTCGACCGCCTCCCGGATCAACCCCCACGCGCTGATCAGGACCAGGGCAGCAATGAACCAGGCGGCCAGCGCATCGGCCGCATACCATCCGGTGAACCACATCACCGCGCCAGCGACCATGGCTCCGACCGACCCGAGCAGGTCGGCAAGCACGTGCAGGAATGCCGCACGCACGTTGAGGCTCGCGCCGCGCCGGGGTGCGAGGAGCCACGCGCATGCGATGTTGACGAGCAGACCCGCAGCCGCCACGGCGGTCATTGCGCCGCTCGCGACGGCCGCCGGCGCTTGGAATCGCCCGTATGCCTCGTGCGCGATCCAGAGCACCGCCAAGCACAGCGCCAGGCCGTTCACGAGCGCCGCCAGAATCTCGGCGCGATAGTAACCGTACGTCTTGCTCTCGGTCGGTGGCCGCGCCGCCATCCACAGCGCGAACCAGCCTAGGCTCAAGGCCGCCACATCAGTGAACATGTGGACGGCGTCGGACAGCAGTGCCAGGCTGTTGGTGAGCCAACCGGACACGAGCTCGACGAAGAAGAACGCGCCGGTCAGGCCGACCGCAGCCCGCAGCGCGCGCCGATCGTGCGTGCGCCCGTACATGTTCAGAAGGACAGACGGGGGACGGGAGACCGGAGTCGGGAGATGGAAGGAACGGGCCGCATCAATATTGGACGAGGGAGTACACCGAATGCGGATCCAATCGCCGTCGGCCGTTGAGGAAGGTCAGCTCGATGACGAAGGCGCACTCCACGACTTCACCGCGCAGGTGTTCGACGAGCTCGATGGCAGCGCGCGCCGTGCCGCCGGTCGCGAGCAAATCGTCGAGAATCAGCACGCGGCAAGGATGGCCGAACGCGTCGCGGTGGATTTCCAGGACGTCGTTGCCGTACTCCAGCTCGTACTCCGCCGCGTACGTTTCGGCCGGCAGCTTGCCCGGCTTGCGCACCAGTGCCAGGCCCACGCCGAGTGCGTAGGCCACCGCCGAGCCGATGATGAAGCCGCGCGACTCGATGCCGAGCACCATATCGACGGTCCCCTGGTAGCGCTCGCAAAAATGGTCCACCGTCCACCGCAGCGCCGGCCCATTCGCCAACAGCGGCGTGATGTCCTTGAAGATCACCCCGGGCTTGGGGAAGTCGGGGATGTCGCGAATGTGTGCTCGCAAGTCCATATCCTCGCCCTCGTTGCATCGAAAGTTCCTCGCACTTCTCACCCCCTCTCTTGCGCGCAATGCGGAAGAGGGGGCTCTGGGTGCAGGAGCCGTTTTTTCGCGTGTTTCGGGTAGCCCGTTGGGCCAAACAACTGCGGTCATCGACCGCCTGCGTAATGATCGTTCCGCCAGCCGGTCGGCAAGAAGAGCAGCGGATTGCGCGCGTGGTTGTCCTTGCGCACCTCGAAGTGCAAGTTCGTCCCGCTCGCGCGTCCGGAGCGGCCGACGGTGGCGATCAGTTGCCCCTGGCGAACGCGCTGGCCCTCCTCGACGTGATGGCGTTCGTTGTGTGCGTACACGGTCGCGTAGCCACGCTCATGGCGGACGATTATCACGTTGCCATAGCCGGGCAAGCTGGCGCTATAGGCCACTTCGCCACTGGCCGCTGCGCGCACGGGCACGCCGGCCGGGACGGAAATGTCGATCCCGTCGTGGAACCGGTTGCCGCGCGGGCCGAACCCGGAGGTCACCGTTCCCCCCGGAACCGGCCACATCATCTTCGGCGCGTCCCTGGGTCGCGCCTCCCCAGTGTCGCGAAGCGGTGGCAGCAGCGTGGCCACTGCTGGAACGCCCTTGCCCCTGGGGATGATCAAGCGCTGGCCGACCTCGATGCGCGACGGGTCGCGCAGGCGGTTGGCGCGCGCGATCTCCTGGTATGGCACGCCGTACGCCTGGCCGATGCGGGACAACGTGTCGCCGGCGCGCACGACATGGAACGTCTGGCGGGCGCCGCACGCAGCCGCCACGGCCGCCAGCGCCGCTACCAGACTCCAGGTTCGCCGGTGTGCCACCGCATCCACCCCACCCCGCCTGCTCGCTGTTCGTCAGGCGGATCTGCCTCGCGCGGGGGTCGCCGGACGGACGGATTCGCTCACGGCGCGATTCATCCCTCCCAACCGTGCCGTCCGATCAGCTTCACAAACCGGCATCCGCCGAGGTAATCCTCGCGGAATCCATCTTCCGTCCGCCAAATCCGCACCAGTTCCTGTTCCTCGTCGGTGCCGATCGGCAGCACCATGCGCCCCATGATGCGCAACTGTTGTAGCGGCTGGCGAGGTATCTCGCGCGCCGCCGCGGTGAGCAAGACAGCGTCGAACGGCGCCGCCTCAGGCCAGCCCTCGTTGCCGTCGCCCACCCGCACGTGCACGCCGCTGTAACCGAGCCGTGC
The DNA here is from genome assembly GCA_037440565.1 of Desulfurellales bacterium. Lineage (GTDB taxonomy): Bacteria > Desulfobacterota > Binatia > HRBIN30 > CADEER01 > JBBITY01. Next base: position 1,229 of record JBBITY010000026.1, on the reverse strand, counting down.
GAGGCGCCCCGCCGCCGCGGCGGCCAGGGCAGGCAGTCGTTCCACCGTATAGACTTCGACACCCATCTGCGCCAGCACGGCCGCCTGGTATCCCGATCCCGTCCCGATCTCCAGCACGCGCTCGCCCGCGCGCAACTGCAACGCTTCGGTCATGATCGCCACCATGTACGGCTGGGAGATGGTCTGCCCTTCGCCAATCGGCAGCGGTTCGTCGCTGTATGCGTAGTCGCGCACGGCCTCCGGGACGAACTCATGCCGCGGCACGAGCCGCATGGCGTCGAGCACCCGCGCGTCTTCGATCCCGCGCGCCTTCAACTGGCGGGCGATCATCAGCTCGCGCTCGGCCTCCATGCTCATGGCCACTCCACTTTCAGCTCGTTCAGGAGCGCGATCGACGCGTAGTTCGTCAGATCCAAATGCAAGGGCGTGATCGAGATGTACCCGCTCTCCACCGCGGTGAAGTCCGTCCCCTCCGCCGGCACGAAACCCATGTCCTCGCCGCCGATCCAGTAATACTTCTTGCCGCGGGGATCGACCTTTTCGACGATGGCGTCGCCGTAGCACCGCTTGCCCTGGCGCGTGATCACATAGCCGCGCAGGGCGGCGCGCGGCAGCGCCGGGACGTTGACGTTCAGCAACGTGTCGCGCGGCAACCCGCGATCGAGCACCGCCCGGGCCAACTGCGCGGCAAAGGGCGCGGCGACGCTGAAATCCAAGCCGTCGCGACTCACCAGCGAGACGGCGATAGAGGGCACGTTCAGCAGCGTCCCCTCCATCGCCGCGGAGACAGTGCCGGAGTACGTGATGTCGTCTCCGAGGTTGCCGCCGTGATTGATGCCGGACACGACCAGGTCGGGCCGCCTGGGCATGATGCCGTTGATTGCCAAGTTCACGCAGTCGGTCGGGGTGCCATCCAGCGCGTAGTGGCGCGGAGCGATCTGTTCGACGCGCAGGGGCCGGTGCAGGCTCAGCGCGTGGCTGACGGCGCTCTGCTCCCGATCCGGTGCCACCACCCACACCTCGCCGAGCGGCGCCAGCGCCGCTTCCAGTGCCTGGATTCCCGCCGCGCGAATACCGTCGTCATTCGAGACGAGGATCACCACGGCCAGAAAGTACCACCCCCCCGCGGGGGAGGCAAATTTGGGTACGGGGGGCGGGGGGCGCCGCCGCCCCCGCCAGAAGCGAACATCGGGGCGAGCCGATTTGAACGGCCGACCACTCGCACCCCA
>JBBITY010000025.1:14370-17592 GCA_037440565.1 Desulfurellales bacterium | reverse complement strand
TCGCTGCCGGCGAGGACGGCCGGCCGGCGCCGCGGGTCCTGCGGCTGGTCGTGGACGGCGGCATCAATCCCGCGACGGCCGATTACATTCAGGAGGGCATTCGCGCCGCGCGCGACACCGGCGCAGCCGCCGTGCTCATAGAACTCGACACGCCGGGCGGATTGCTCGATTCGACGAAGTCGATCGTCAAGGAAATTCTCGGCGCTCCGGTTCCGGTCATCGTGTACGTCGCGCCGAGCGGGGCCGGCGCGACCTCCGCGGGCGTCTTTGTCACGCTGGCGGCGCACGTCGCGGCCATGGCCCCTGGCACGAACATCGGCGCCGCGCATCCGGTGGGCGGGCAGGGCGAGACCATCGGCGGCGAGATGGGCGAGAAGGTCGAGAACTTCGCCGCGTCGCTCAGCCGGACCATCGCCCAGCAGCGGGGCCGCAACGTCGAGTGGGCCGAAAAGGCCGTGCGCGAGAGCGTGTCGATCACGGAGCGCGAGGCGGTCGAGCTGCGGGTGGTCGATCTGGTGGCGGCGGACGTGACCGACTTGCTGCGCCAAGTCGAGGGGCGCGAGGTCGAGGTGGGGGGCGCGATGAGAAAGCTGGCGCTGGTGGATGCGGTGATCGAGCCCCAGGAGATGCGACTGCGCCAGAAGATCCTCAACATCATCGCCAACCCGAATGTCGCGTACCTGCTGATGATGGCCGGCATCCTCGGGCTGTACGTGGAGTTCACGCATCCGGGCGTGTTGTTTCCGGGCGTGGCCGGCGCCATTTGCCTGCTGTTGGCGCTGTCGGCCTTGCAAGTGTTGCCCATCAATTACACCGGACTGGCGCTGATCGGACTGGGTGTGGCGCTCTTGGTGGCCGAGATCTTCCTGCCCAGTTTCGGCGCGCTGGGCGTCGGAGGTCTCGTGGCCTTCGTGCTCGGCTCCCTGCTCCTGTTCGATACCCCAGAGTCGACCGTGGGGGTGGATCCGGGCATCATCGCCGCGGCCGCAGTCGTATTGGGGGGCTTCACACTCATCGTAGGCTGGCTGGTTGTCCGCGCGCAGCGGCAGCGCCCGGCGGTCGGGATCGAGGGAATGGTGGGAGAAGTCGGCGAGGTGCGGCGCAAGCTCGGTGCGGACGGCCGGGTGAAGGTGTTCGTTCACGGTGAATACTGGGACGCCGCGGCGGACGAGCCGCTCGAAGTCGGCGACGCCGTCGAGGTGGTCGGGGTCGAGGGCATGCGGATACGCGTGCGCCGCCGCGCCTGAACGCGGGTGCGCGCGCACAGAGGAGGCGCAACATGATTGTGGGCCCGTTGGCAACGATCGTCATCTTCCTGGCCGCGCTGATCGGCAGCGGGCTCAAGGTGCTCAAGGAGTTCGAGCGCGGCGTGATCTTCCGTCTCGGGCGCCTGGTGGGGTTCCGGGGACCGGGCATCATCTACGTCATCCCGCTCGTCGAGCGCATGCAGCGCGTCGACTTGCGCACGGTGACGATGGACATTCCGCCGCAGGACGTGATCACCAAGGACAACGTCTCGGTGAAAGTGAATGCGGTGCTCTACTTTCGCGTCGTCGATCCGAACAAGGCCGTGGTGGAGGTCGTGGATTACCTCTTTGCCACCTCGCAGTTGGCACAGACGACGCTGCGCAGCGTGTGCGGCCAGCGCGAACTGGACGAGCTGCTGGCCGAGCGGGAGAAGATCAACGAGCACATCCAGGAAATCCTCGACACGCAGACCGATCCGTGGGGCATCAAGGTCGTCACCGTGGAACTCAAGCACATCGATCTGCCGCAGGAAATGCAGCGGGCGATGGCGCGCCAGGCGGAAGCCGAGCGCGAGCGCCGCGCCAAGGTGATCAACGCCGAGGGCGAGTTCCAGGCGGCGCAGCGGCTGGTCGAGGCCTCCGCCATCATCCGCCGGCACCCGGTGGCCCTGCAGCTCCGCTTTCTGCAGACGCTGACCGAAGTCGCCTCGGAGCACGCCTCGACGACCCTGTTTCCGCTGCCGATCGACCTGTTCGCGCCGTTTCTCCGCGAGACCGAGCGCAAAGGCGAGTGAGTTGGCCGGCAGCATAAGGCCGAGAGCCGCATGGAATCAGCCGCATCGGTGGACAGCCGAGCGCCGCACACGCTGTCCCTTGCCGACTTCGACTACGCGCTGCCGGCGGAGCTGATCGCGCAGGTGCCGCCTGCGGCGCGTGACGGCGGGCGGCTCCTGGTGATGGAGCGAGAGTCGGGGGCGGTGCAGCACGAGCAGGTGCGCCATCTGCCCGCGCACCTGCGCCGCGGCGATGTCTTGGTTCTGAACGACACGCGCGTGCGCCCGGCCCGCCTGTACGCACGCACGGCGAGCGGGGGTGCCGTGGAGGTTCTGCTGCTCGCCGACACCGGGGCGGGAGTGTGGAAGTGTTTGGGAAGACCGGCGAAGCGGCTTCGCCCAGGCGCCGCCCTGCGTTTCGCCGGCGGCGCCGCGGCCACCGTGTGCGCGCGGCTCGGCGCGGGGTGTTACGCGGTCGCATTTGAGGCCGGAGTCGACGTTTCTCGGTTGCTTTCCGAACACGGTGAGGTTCCACTGCCGCCGTACATCAAACGGCCGGACGGACCGTTGCCGTTCGATCGCGAGCGCTATCAGACCGTGTTTGCGGCGCGCGAAGGGGCGGTTGCCGCGCCGACCGCCGGGCTGCATTTCACGCCCGCGCTCCTGGAACGCTTGCGCGCGACCGGCGTCGAGTTGGCGTGGCTCACCCTGCACGTCGGGCCCGCCACCTTCTTACCGGTTCGCAGTGAAGACGTGCGGCGCCATCGCCTGGAGCCGGAGCGCGCGTACGTCCCGCCCGCGACGGCGGACGCCGTACGGCGCGCCAAGAGCGAGGGCCGCCGCATCGTCGCCGTCGGAACGACGACAACCCGCGCCTTGGAATCGGCCGCCCGCGACGGCGGCGTCGATTCCGGGGAGCGGTGGGCCGACGCGTTCATCGTCCCGGGGTTTCGCTTCCGCGTCGTCGATGTCTTGTTGACCAACTTCCATTTGCCGAGATCGACGCTGTTGATGTTGGTCTGCGCGTTTGCCGGGCGGCAACGTGTGCTCGATGCGTACGCCACGGCCGTGCGGGAGCGCTACCGGTTTTACAGCTACGGCGACGCGATGCTGATCACCTGATGGGCGCGCCGGGAAGCAGCACGGCGGCGGTGCAAGGCCCGCCCGCTTTCGAAGTGATCGGCCGCGACCCGCGCTCGGAC
>JBBITY010000025.1:3221-14329 GCA_037440565.1 Desulfurellales bacterium | reverse complement strand
CCGGCGTTCATGCCTGTGGCCACGCAGGGCTCGATCAAGGGGTTGACGCCTGGACAACTGGCCGAGATGCACGCGGAAATCGTTCTGGCCAATGCCTACCATCTGTCGCTGCGCCCCGGGGCGGAGATCATCGAGGCCACGGGCGGACTGCACCGCTTCATGGGATGGGACGGCGCTGTTCTCACCGACAGCGGCGGCTACCAGATTTTCAGCCTCGCGCCGCTGCGCACCGTCAGCGATGCGGGCGTCGCGTTTCGATCGCATCTCGACGGCACCCCGATCTTCCTCACTCCCGAAGACGTGGTGCGGCTGCAGTGTCGGATGGGCGTCGACATCTTGATGCCGCTCGACGAGTGCTTGCCCGCTGCAGCGGAACGCCCCGCGGTTGAAGCGGCGATGCGACGGACCTCTGCATGGGCGCTGCGGTCACTCAGCGTCGCGCGGCCGGCGGATCGGCCGTTGTTCGCGATCGTACAGGGGGGGTTGTTTCCAGATCTGCGGCGTGCGCACCCCGCGGAGCTTGCCGGCTGCGATTTTCCGGGATATGCGGTGGGGGGATTGAGCGTGGGCGAGGAGAGAGGGCTGACGCAGGACATCGCAGCCGTCACCGCGGCGGCGCTGCCGGAGGAGAGACCACGATATCTGATGGGGGTGGGCTTGCCCCAAGAGCTGCTCCGTTTCATGGGAATGGGTTACGACCTTTTCGACTGCGTGTTGCCGACGCGCAACGGGCGCAACGGCACGTGCTTCACCTCGCGCGGCCGCGTGAACATCCGGCTGGCGCGGTACGCGTGTGACCAGGAGCCGCTCGATTCCGAGTGCGTTTGCTACACATGCCGGCAGTTCTCCCGCGCGTACCTGCGCCACCTGGCGGTGGCCGGCGAGATGCTCGGGGCACAGCTTGCCAGTCTGCACAACGTGCACTTTTACCTCGACCTCATGCGCCAGGCGCGCGCGCACATTGCCGCGGGCGACTTCGCGGCCTGGGCCGCGGCGCGGGCGCGCCAGATCGAGGCAGGGGAGCGAGAGCGATGACCGCCGCCTGGGCGCAAGCGGGCGGCGCGGGAGGAGGACCGCCCGCACTGGTGAGCCTGCTGCCGCTGGTGCTGGTGTTCATCGTCTTCTACTTCCTGCTCTTTCGGCCGCAGCAGCAGAAGGCGAAGGAACACCGCACCCTGCTGGCGAACTTGAAGAAAAACGACGAGGTCATCACGTCGGGCGGGCTCTACGGCAAGATCGTCGCATTGTCCGACGAGGTGGTGACCATGGAGATCGCCCCGAACGTTCGCGTGCGCGTCAGCCGGCCGCAGATCAGTACGGTGCTGTCCGCGGCGCGAGCCGATGAGAAGGACAAGGCGAAAGAGAAGGACAAAGAGAAGTGAAGAATCCCGGGTTGTTCTATCGCACCTTGTTGGTGGTGGGGCTGGTGCTCGCCGCGCTCGTGTTCTTGCTGCCGTCGCTGCTGGGGAAACGACCGTTCGGGCTTTTTCCGGACAGCCGCGTGCGGTTGGGGCTCGACCTCCAGGGCGGGACGCATCTCATCCTGTCGGTGGACGTCGACAAAGCGGTGCAAAATTCGCTGGAGATGAACGCCGAGCAGTTGCGGCGTGAGCTGCGCAAGGCGGGCGTGCAGGTGAGCGGCGTTTCTCGGCCATCCGGGGCGGAGATTCAGGTCTCATTTCCGTCCGAGGGACGGGAGAAATTCATCGGCGTGGTGGAGAACGAGTTCCCGAACCTCCACCTCGGCGAGTCGCGGACCGAGGATGGGGTGGTGGTGCAGACCATCGCCATGACCAGGGAGGAGGCGGCGCGCATCCGCACCGCGGCGGTCGATCAGTCGCTGGAGACGATTCGCAACCGGATCGATCAATTCGGCGTGGCGGAGCCCATCATCCAGCGGCAGGGCGACACGGAGATCCTGGTCCAGCTTCCCGGCATTCAGGATCCACAACGCGCCAAGGAGTTGATCGGACGCACCGCCGTGCTGGAGTTCAAGCTCGTGCGCGAGGAGCCGAATCTCCAGCCCCTGATCGATGGGACGCGTCCCATGCCCGCTGGAAGCGAGATTCTCTATGAGCTCGAGAAGGACCAGGCCGGCGGGCGGCGCCGTGGCAGGCCCCTACTGGTGGAGTCGCGCACCTTGATGACCGGGGACGCCGTCAGCGACGCGCGGGTGCGACCCGGCGATCTCCCCGACAGCCGCGTCGTATCCCTCGACCTCAATGCCCGTGGCGCGCGGGTCTTCGAGGAGATCACCGCAGCCAACGTCGGGCGCCGCTTGGCGATCATCCTGGACAACACGATTTACTCGGCGCCCGTGATCAAGGAACGAATCGCGGGAGGCAGCGCCGTCATCACGGGCAGCTTTACGAGCGAAGAAGCCCGCGACCTGGCCATCGTGCTGCGCACGGGCGCGCTGCCCGCGCCGGTCGGCATCGCCGAAGAACGCACGGTCGGTCCCTCGCTCGGACGCGATTCGATCCGCCAGGGGGTGATCTCCTTTGTCGTCGGCGGTTCGCTCGTCGTGCTGTTCATGGTCGCCTACTACAAGCTCGCCGGGGTGCTGGCCGACCTGGCGCTCGTGTTCAACGTGGTCTTCATGCTCGCTGCGCTGGCTGCTCTGGGAGCGACCCTGACCTTGCCGGGCATCGCGGGGATCGTGCTGACGCTCGGTATGGCGGTGGACGCCAACGTGCTGATCAACGAGCGGATTCGCGAAGAGCTACGACTCGGGAAGACCGCCCGGGCGGCAATCGAGGCGGGATACGAACGGGCCCTGCCCGCGATCCTGGATTCCAATATCACCACCTTCCTGTCGGGTATCATCTTGTTTCAGTTCGGGTCCGGCCCGGTGAAGGGGTTCGCGGTGACGCTGTGCGTCGGCTTGGCGAGCAGCGTGTTCACCGCCGTAGTCGGAACGCGGATCGTCTACGACCACTTGCTGGCGCGGCGGCGCCTGCAGACCGTGAGCATTTGAACCATGGAGCTCATTCCTCCCGGAACCAAGATCGACTTCGTCCGCTATCGCAATCCGTGCATCCTGGGGTCGCTGGCGCTTATCGCGGCCTGCGCCGTCGTCGCCGTCGTGCGCGGCGGGCCGAACCTCGGCATCGACTTTGCCGGCGGTTCGTTGTGCACGTGCGGTTCGCCCAGCCGACGACGACGCAGATGGTGCGCGACGCGTTGCGGGGAACCGATCTCGCCGGCGTGACGATCCAGGACCTGCGCGGCGAGCGCAGCGAGTTTCTCATCCGCGTCCCTCTGGAGGCCTGGGAAGTGGAGGCGGTGACCGAGAAGGTCACGCAGACCCTGAGAGCGGCTTTCGGCGCAGATCAGGTCGACGTGTTGCGCGTCGAATCGGTCGGCCCGTTGGTCGGAGAAGTATTGCGGGAGAAGGCGCTCTTGGCCGTGCTGGCCTCGACGGTCATGATGGGTGTGTACATCTGGATCCGGTTCGAGTGGCGCTTTGGACTCGGTGCCGCGGTGGCGCTGTTTCACGATGTCTTGCTCACTGTCGGGGCGCTGATCGTGTGCAACTACGAGTTTGACCTCACCATTGTCGCGGCGTTGCTGACCATCGTCGGCTTCTCCGTCAACGATACGGTGATCGTCTCGGACCGGATTCGCGAGAACATGCGCAAAGACCGGCGTTCGCCGCTGGCCGCGGTGGTGAACCGGAGCATCAACGAGACTTTGAGCCGCACGATCCTCACCACCGGGACGGGTCTGCTGGTGGTGTTCGCGCTTTTCCTGTTAGGCGGGAACGTCATCCACGGCTTCGCCTTCGCCTTGCTCGTGGGGTTCACCGTGGGAACCTATTCGTCGATCTTTGTTGCCACGCCGGTGGTTTTGTTCTTCGAGGGCCGCGGAGGCGGGCGGCGCGCGTGACGGGTGAGTCGCTGCGCGGCGGGGGAGGGCGAGAAATGACGGGGCGGCGGTGGGTTTTGGCGGCGCCCAAGCCCGAGGTCGAGGCCCGGCTCGTTGCGGAAGTGGGCGTCTCCCCGCTGCTGGCGCGCTTGCTGGTGAATCGCGGTGTGGAGGATCCGGCGGCGGCCGCGGCATTCCTCGGTGCACGCCTATCGGCCGACCTCCGTTCGCCGATGCTGTTTGGCGACATGCGGCGCGCGGCGGATCGGGTCGTCGCCGCGCTGGCGGGCGGCCAGCGGGTGGGCATCTACGGCGATTATGACGTCGACGGAATCAGCGGCAGCGCCCTCCTGCTGCGCTTCTTCCGCGCGCTCGGAGCTGATCCCGTCTTGCACGTCCCGCATCGACTGCGCGACGGCTACGGGCTGAACGAGGCGGGAGTGCGCCGCCTGGCTGAGGCCGGCGCACGGCTCATGATCACCGTCGACTGCGGCGGAGTCAGTCATCGCGAGATCGAATTGGCCCGGCGTCTCGGCATCGACGTCATCGTGTGCGATCACCACCAGGTGCCGAGTACCCCACTGCCCGCGTACGCAGTCTTGAATCCAATTGCGGCGGTGCCGGAGTGGCCTTTTATCTCGCTCTCGGAGTCCGCATGGAACTCCGCGAACGCGGCCGCAGGGAGTTGCCCGACCTGCGGCGTTACTTGGACCTGGTCGCCCTCGGCACGATCGCGGATCTCGTTCCGATCGTGGAAGAGAACCGCGTGCTCGTGAAGCACGGGTTGCGCGAGTTGGCAACCAGCCCGCATCCCGGCGTAGCGGCGCTGAAGGCGGTGAGTGGGGTCACCTCGGTGTCCACGGCGGCGGTCGGCTTTCGGCTGGCGCCCCGCCTCAACGCCGGTGGGCGGCTGGCGGATGCCAGCCGGTCAGTGGAGCTGCTGACGACCGACGACCAGGCGCGAGCCGATCAATTGGCTGCGGCGCTCGACGAGGAGAACCGGGCTCGTCAGGCCATCGAACGGCAAATGTACGACGGGGCGGTCGCAATGATCGACCGGCAAGGGGGAATCGGTAACCGGCGCAGCATTGTCCTGGCGTCGGCGGACTGGCATCCAGGGGTCGTCGGCATCGTCGCCTCGCGTCTGGTGGAGCGCTACTATCGCCCGACCATCCTGATTGCGAACTCGCCGGAGGCGGGCGTCGCACGCGGCTCCGGCCGCAGCATCCGCGGTCTGAACATTTACGAGGCCCTCGGGGCCTGCCGGGCCCATCTCGAAGGCTTCGGCGGACATCACATGGCGGCGGGTCTCAGCATCCGAGCCGAGCGGGTGCCGGCCTTCGCACGGGACTTTGAAGCGGCGGTTGTCGCGCGCACGACGCCGGTCGACCTGGTACCGGTGCGCGAGATCGATTGCGAGCTGGCCTTCGGCGATGTGAGCGATCGCTCCCTGGACGAGCTGGAGCGCCTCGAGCCGTTCGGGCCGGCGAACCCCGAGCCCGTCTTTGCCGCCCGCGGCGTATGCGTCCGCGCCTGCCGCATAGTTGGAGACTCACATTTAAAGCTCTTTCTCGATCACAACGGGTGCGCTCTGCCGGCCATCGGATTCGGCATGGCCGAACGGTCCGTGGAGACTGGTGCCCGCCTCGACGTGCTGTACAGCCCGATGCGCAGCCATTGGAACGGGGTGAGCCGCGCCGAAATTCGGGTGCGGGATTTCCGGCCCGCCCGATGAGTCCCGGAGGCGTCCCGGCCGTTCCGGCGGATCGCGTATCGATCAGCCTTGACTGGTATAACACGGCGTGTTAGACGCGATCGCCTTCTCGATCGAACTGACCCAGGCGGGTTTTCGCCAACCTTGGTAGGACAGTGTCATGGAAAGAGACGACGCAATTCTGAACAGCAAGGAAGTCGCGCAGATCCTGGACATGAGCCCTGACACAGTGAACGAGTACGCTCGCAAGAGCCTCCTGCCCGGGTTCAAGAAAGGGCGACAGTGGCGTTTTCGCCGGCGCGACATCGCTTCGTTCAAACGCCAGCTCCACGGGGCAACCGCTGCCTAGCTGCCGCCAGGCAGCCACCTACATAGTGAGAGGATCGATGGGCACCGGCGGGACGACGATCCACGCTCACGAGAGCAAGCTCTATTACGAGTTCGCTCATCTGTACGACCTGATTTTTGCGCGCATCTTCTACCCGCGGATCGCGACGGTGATCCGTGATCTCGAGATTCCCCCCGGAGCGAGGGTGCTCGAGCTCGGGGTGGGGACCGGCCTTTCCCTGGACGCCTATCCGCATCATTGTCAGGTTGTTGGGATCGACCTGGCGCCGGACATGCTCGAGCAGGCGCAGGAGCGCATCGACCGCAACGGCTGGCGACATCTCCGCGTCCTGGAGATGGACGCCATGGATCTGAGGCTGTCGGACTCATCGTTCGATTATGTCATGGCGTTCCACGTCGTGAGCGTCGTCCCTGATGCAAACCGGCTGATGCGCGAGGCGCAGCGCGTGTGCCGGCCGGGCGGCACGATCGTGGTCATCAATCACTTCCGCAGCGAGAAGCGCGTCCTCGCGGCGTTGGATCGGCGGTTGGAGCCAATCACCCGGCGCTGTGGGTGGCACACGTTACGGCGGGCCGAGGTGTTCGCCGACCCCTCACTCGAGATCGTGAAGGTTTACAAAACGTCGCGCCACTCGCTGTTCACGATCGTGGTGGCGCGCAACCGCAAGGAATCGTCACTGGGGCGAGCGGACGCCCGGGTCTACCGGGGTGATCCCGTAGCGCAGTAACCACTGCGCGTCCTGCTTGCCCCGCGTGCGCAACCAGCGGGTGTAAATGCGCACCAGTTGGGCGTCACCCGGGAAGAGCTGCGCGAGGCTGATTTCGGCGAGCACGCGCACGAAGTCGGGGAAGCGGTCCGCGATCTCTGCGAAGACGGCGCCACGCGCCACCGGCTCGCCCGAGATGGCCGCAAGATGACGGTAAGCGATCTGACCCAACGACATGTAGTAGTCTGCCGACACGAGCTGCCGCTCTAAGTGCTCCATGAAGACTCCGGCCACGAACAGCGCGGTGTCGCCGACGCGCTTGAGCTTCGCGTACCGGTGCGGCGTGGGGCTGTGGAACGATTCGAGGTACTCCAGCGCCAGGGGACGCGTCCCCCAGTCCGCCTCGGGGTGGGCGAAGTGCTCGAGCAGGTTCACCAGGTAAAACTCTGCATGCTCGCTCGATTTCACTTCGTGGGTCCGCATCGCCCCTCTCAGGAGGTCGCGAAAGAATTCTGTCAGCGTGTGCCGAATCAGTTTGGAGTGGGTCATGACCTGCTCAACGCCCCGCACACCGGGCGGCTGCCGGTGCCGAACTGGACAGCCTGAGGGAGAGGGAAGCAGCCACCGTCTTCACGCATACAAATTGTCGTGAAGGAGGTTCGAAATTGCAAGCCACATGTCCGGCCGGCCGCGGTGCGAGTCGGACAGAGGAATTTGTTGTCACGGCGCCGGTACGCTATACTAAAATGAATTTAGGGAGGTCCGGAGCGCCTTGAAACGGAAGACGGGGATTTCCATCGTGCTCATCGGAGTTTGCGGTGCGCTGCTGCTGAGTAGCTGGCTGGCGCAGCGGGTCGCGGCCGTGGGGAAGGACGCCTACGACAACATCGAGGCCTTCGCCAACGTCCTGACAATGGTCCAAAAACATTACGTGGACGAGGTCTCGACGCAGCAGTTGATCAGCGGGGCGATCAACGGGATGCTCACGTCGCTCGATCCGCACAGTGCCTATCTGACTCCCGATCTCTACAAGGAGCTCCAGGTCGATACGCGCGGGAGCTTCGGCGGGCTGGGCATCGAGATCACGCTGCGCAACGGCATTCTGACCGTCGTGTCCCCGATTGAAGATACGCCTGCTTTTCGCGCCGGCATCAAAGCCGGCGACCAGATCATCAAGATCGAGGACGAATTCACCAAGGACATGACCCTCATGCAGGCCGTCAAGAAGATGCGGGGGCCGGAGGGGACGAAGATCCGGCTGACGGTGCGCCGCGAGTCCGAACCGGGCTGGCTCGACTACACGCTCTCGCGCGAAGTGATCCAGATCAAGAGTGTCAAGTACCGGACCCTGGAGAAAGGCTACGGCTACCTGCGGCTCACGCAGTTTCAGGAACGGACCGAGCGCGACGCGAAGAAGGCGCTGGACGCACTCGTTGCCGATTCCGGAGGCAGCTTGTCGGGGCTCGTCCTGGATTTGCGCAATAACCCGGGTGGATTGCTCTCCCAGGCGGTCAAGGTCGCCGACCTGTTTCTCGATGCCGGGCTTCTGGTCTACACCGAGGGCCGGTCCGAGAATCAGCGCCAGAAGTTCTACGCGCACAAGCAGCACAGCAACACCGAGTTCCCAATGATCGTGCTGGTCAACGGCGGCAGCGCCAGCGCGTCGGAGATCGTGGCGGGGGCGTTGCAAGACCACAAGCGGGCGTTGGTCCTCGGCTCGCCTACCTTCGGCAAGGGCTCGGTGCAGACCATCTTGCCCATCGATGGCGACGCGGCGATCCGGCTGACGACCGCTCGCTACTACACGCCGAATGGCCGCTCGATTCAGGCGACGGGGATCACGCCGGACATCGTGATGGAGATGGCGGCGGCGCCGGCGGAAGGCGTCGAGCGGCATGAGGGTATTCGCGAGCGGAACCTGCCCCGCCATCTCGAAGGGGGCGGGGGGCCTGCGCATGGCAAGGAGAAGCAACCGGAGGAACAGAAGGAGCACGGGGGAGCCAAGGATCTCACGACCGGTGAGTCGCAGGATCCGCAGCTCGATCGCGCCCTTGAGCTGTTGAAGAGCTGGAACGTGTTCAAGACGGTAGTGGCTCAGAGCCAGCCCTGAGGGGCTGGGAGGACGTCGACGGCGAGGTCTCCGGCGGGGAAAACCGGGGCGGGAACACTGCCCCGCCACCCGCAAGATTACGCGACCGAGTGCGTGGCGTCATTCTTGAGGGGTGGAGCATTGGTCTACCCTGAGGAATTTTTTCACAAGCCCTGAGTCAATCATTGGGCCGGGGCGACTGGGGCCCCCGGCTGCCTGAGAGGGTTGATGGCGAAGCGCGCCGCGCGCCCGGCGGTGGGCTTCAGTTGGATTGTGACCTGGCCGCTGCTGGTGGCGTTCGGGACGATGGTGTTTCTCGCCAGCCAGGAGATTCGCGCCCCGCTGCATGAGGCGGCCCCGCCTATTGAGGGTGCCGATTGGGAGGCACGGCTGCCAGAGCGGATCGCGACGGTGACAGCGGTGCTGCAGCAATCCTCCCTGCAGTTGCCGCCCCCGGTGGAGGAGCGCAAGGGGTCCGGATCACTGCGCTGGGTTCACCGGCGTTTCGATCTCTTCCTGCCGCGCGCGCAGTGGGCGGAAGCGGAAGCGGCCATTCGCGCGCTGATGGCGATCGATCCCGGGGCGACGGTCGCGGCCGAGTCGACCGCGGATGGGGCTGAGCTGCAGATCGGCCTGGACGGGCTGCTGACTCACACTCTGCGCGTGCGTTGGAAGGAACCGTCGGCGCGGCCGCGCGTGGCAGTGGTGATCGGCGCCTTGGGCGACGATCTCCGCCTCGCGCGGGCCTGCGTGGGCCTGGAGGCGCCGATCGCGTTGGCGGTGCGCCCGTTTCGGCCATTCTCGAAGGAGACGGCCGAGCTGAGCCGCATGTTCAATCGCGAGGTGTTGCTGGAGGTGACGCCGGAGGCGGGGACAACGACAGAGGACGGCGACACACAGCCGGGCGCCGGCAGTGGGCTTGCCACGGCGCTCGATTCTGTCCCGCACGTCGTCGGGATCATGCGCCGCGCGCCGGCCGGCGGCGCGACCCCGCCGGATCCAGCGATCGAGCGCGAGGCGAGGCAGCGAGGCCTTTTCTCTCTCGGCGGACCGCCGAGGGAGGCCTCCGGAGGAGGCGAGCCGCCGGCCCTGGTCGTGCTCGATGCGGGCGGCGACAGGCTGAACGAGCAGCTCGCTGCCTTCGGACAGACTGCACGCCAGGCGGGAGCGGCGGTCGCGATCGCACACGCGGACGAGGCGGTGGTGGAAGCGCTCGGCCGCGCTCTGGACGAGTGGCGCGCCGCCGGAATGGACGTGGTGCCGGTGTCGGCGCTGGTCGCACCCGCTGCCTTGTCGGCTCATTGACGGATTTGTTAGAGTTTCTCGCATGCAAGGTTTGCTCGGCACCGTCGCGCGCGTTCCGGTATACAGCGTGACGGAGCTGAATCGGCGGCTGCGGGCCCGGCTGGAGCTCGACTTTGCCGAGGTGTGGGTGGCCGGCGAAATCTCGAACTTCCGCGTGCCGCCGTCGGGACATTTCTACTTCAGTCTGAAGGACGAGCGCAGCCAGATCGCGGCGGTAATGTTCCGGTCGGCCAACCAACTGCTGCCCTTTCGGCCGCAGGATGGGATGCAGGTGATCGTCCGCGGCCGGGTCAGCGTGTACGAGGTACGCGGCGATCTGCAACTGTCTGTCGAGGCGATGGAGCCGCGCGGGCTGGGCAGCGTCCAACTGGCGCTGGAACAGCTCAAACAGCAGCTCGCGGCCGAAGGGCTGTTCGCGGCCGAGCGCAAGCGGCCGCTGCCTTTGTGGCCCCGGGCGGTCGGTGTGATTACGGCCCTGACCGGTGCAGCCATCCACGACATTGTGACCACGCTGCGCCGGCGGATGCCCTCGGTCCGCATCGTCGTGCGCCCGGTGCGGGTCCAAGGGGCGCAGGCGGCAGCCGACATCGTCGCGGCGCTGAGCGACGTCAACGCGCTGCCGCACGTCGACGTGATCATCGTCGGCCGCGGCGGGGGGTCGCTCGAAGACCTCTGGGCGTTCAACGAAGAAAAGGTCGCGCGGGCGATCGCGGCGTCTCGCGCGCCGGTGGTGTCCGCGGTTGGGCATGAAATCGACGTCACGCTCGCCGACCTGGTGGCGGACCACCGCGCGGCGACGCCGACGGGGGCAGCAGCTCTGGTGGTTCCGGACTGCGCCGAGCTGCTGCGGCGGGTCAGCGATGCGCAGGCCGCTTTGTGTCGCGCACTGCGCGGGCGTCTGGCGCGCGAGCGCGCGCATCTCAACGGCGCGGCCCGCCAGCTCCGCGATCCGCGGCACGTGCTGCGCACGCAGCGGCTGCGTATCGACGAGCTGGCCGAACGCTGCCGGCGCGCCGTCGACGCCCGCGTGCGCCTGGCCCGGCAGCAGTGCCGCGGGAGCGGCGAACGGCTGCAGGCC
>JBBITY010000025.1:1410-3196 GCA_037440565.1 Desulfurellales bacterium | reverse complement strand
GGCTACGCGATCGTGCAGCGCGCCGCAGATGGGAGCGTCATTCGCGACGCAGGCGAACTGTCAGCAGGCGACGCCCTCAAGCTCGTTCTGGCGCGCGGGTGGGCGAGGGCGCGCGTGGAGGAGGCGTCCGACTGAATCGGGCGCCGGGAGATCGCTCGGGATGAACGAGGACAAAGCGCGGGCACTGCGCTTCGAGGAAGGGTTGAGCGCTCTCGAAGACATCGTGGCGCGTCTCGAAGCCGGGGACTTGCCGCTGGAGGAGGCGTTGCGCATCTTCGGGGCTGGGCCGCGCGCTCAACCAAAAGCTGACCGAGGCCGAGCAACGCATCGAAACGGTGTCCCGTGGCGAGGATGGTAGCGTCCGCCTCCAGGTGGCGGACGAGGAAAAGCGGTGAACCTGCGCAGCTATCTCGTCCGCCGGCGGCGACTCGTCGATCGCGCGCTGCGGCGCTACTTTCCGCCCAATCGGAAGCAGCCGCAGCGCCTCATCGAGGCCGTGCGGTACAGCTTGTTCAGCGGCGGAAAGCGGCTGCGGCCGATCCTCGCCCTCGCGGCGGCCGAGGCGGTGGGCGGGGAGCCGCGGGCGGTCCTGCCATTTGCCTGCGCGATCGAGATGATTCACACGTACTCCCTGATTCACGACGATCTCCCGGCCATGGACGACGATGCCCTGCGGCGCGGCAAACCCACCAGCCACGTCGTCTTTGGCGAGGGATTGGCGATTCTCGCCGGCGATGCGCTCTTGACCGAAGCCTTCCGCGTGATGGCGGACTGCGCCGGCACGTCGCGCAATCCGCGCCGGGCGCTGCACGCCATGCGCGAGATCGCCGAAGCGTCCGGGGCGCACGGCATGGTGGCTGGACAGGCCGCCGACCTCGAGGCGGAGGGGGCGGCGCCCGACTTGCCGACGGTCGAGTTCATCCACGTTCGCAAGACCGGGGCGCTGATTCTGGCGTCGATTCGAGCTGGCGCGATGCTCGCGGGGGCGCGACCGAGCCAGCTCCATCGCCTCAGCCGCTATGGTGAATGCCTCGGCCTCGCATTCCAGATCGCCGACGACATCCTCGATGTCGAGGGATTGCCGGCGCAAACGGGGAAGATGCAAGGGCGGGACAAGGCGCGCCGGAAGGTGACCTTCCCGGCCGTGTTGGGTTTGCCCGCGGCCAAAGAGCGCGCGCGCACGTTGCTCGATCACGCGCTCGCCGAGCTGGCCCCGTTCCCCGCAGCGGCTGCCCCGCTGCGCGAGATCGCGCGCTTCATCGTCGGCCGCGCCTGCGAGTTGCCCCGTTCCTGATCGGAGAAAAGATCTCACCGCAGAGGCGCAGAGACGCAGAGGATGAGCGGTCCAATCGGCATGAGAGAAGCGGGTTAACCCAAAGCGAAGAAAATGCTCACCGCTCCCCGTCTTCTCCGCGCCTCCGCGTCTCTGCGGTGAAATCTTTTTCGGTCGAGGTTAGCTGGGCCGGTGAAGCGCGAGCGCATTGACAAGCTCCTCGTCGACCGCGGGCAGGCAGTGAGTCGCGAGCGCGCCCGCCAGCTCATCATGGCGGGGTGCGTGCGAATCGGCAGCCGCGTGGTCGATAAGCCGGGCGCGCTGGTCGCCGTCGACGCGTCCATCACGGTGACGGGCGGCGACATGCCGTTCGTCAGCCGCGGCGGCGTCAAGCTGGAGGCGGCGTTGCGGCACTTTGGCATTGATGTTCGGGGAGCCACCGTGCTCGACGTCGGGGCTTCGACCGGCGGCTTCACCGACTGCGTGCTGCAGGCCGGGGCCGCCTCCGTCACC
>JBBITY010000025.1:0-1400 GCA_037440565.1 Desulfurellales bacterium | reverse complement strand
GCTGCAGCGCGGCGCGCGCGCGGTGTACGCGGTCGACGTAGGTTATGGGCAGTTTGCGTGGTCGCTGCGCAGAGACCCGCGGGTCACGCTGCGCGAGCGCACCAACATCCGGACCCTCTCGCCCGAGGACCTTCCGGGCCTGGCGACGTTGGCCGTGATCGACGTGTCGTTCATCTCGCTGCGTTTGGTGTTGCCGGTGGTGGCGCGATGCGTCGTTCCCGGGGGCGAAGTCCTCGCGCTGGTAAAACCGCAATTCGAGGTGGGGAAAGGGCAGGTCGGCAAGGGCGGGGTGGTGCGCGATCCCCGCCTGCACGCCGAGGCTGTCGCGGCCGTGCGCGCCTGCGCTGAGGCGCTCGGCTTGGAATGCCTCGGTGAGTGCGAGTCGCCGATTCTCGGCCCGAAGGGAAACCGCGAGTTCTTCCTGCGCTTCAAGAAATCTCTTCTTCATCCCGGGTCTTGACATTCGCCTTGGGGGGGGTAGGCGGGCGGGGGTAATCAGGGCGGCGGCGTGGCCGGGCGGTTGATCAGAGGGAGGATCAACACGGAACGCGCTCGGTGGACACAGATGGCCAGAGTACTTCTTCTGGGACTCATCCTGACCGTCCTCTCCGCTTGCGGTGGCGATGGGGAGGGTTCGGCCGCAGATGAAGGGCCGGCGATTCCCTACCGAGTCCTCGAACGCAGCTTCTTGACGTTTTCCCCGGACCCGCCGAGCCCGACGACTGTGGTTGCGGAACCTCTCACGGGCACTTTCACGGTCACGAGGGTCTGTAATGAAGTCCCGTACCCTTGTGAGGGAGTGACGATATTTCTCTTCCGCGTTGCTGAACTCCATCTGAGCGCGGGCCGCTTTGCGATCGACGGCGAGTACGGCTCCATCCAGAACCGGCTGCTTCGTGAACCGGACGGGACTGAGCAAGGTCTCTTCATGTCGTTGCAGGTTCTCATCAATGGCGAGCGTGTGTTCTTCGAGGGGCAGGGGCCCTATCGTTTCGGAGACGGTGAGCTCGTGCTCGACGGCGTGGAGATCTGTACGCCGTCTTCCCGGCTGCGCCCGTGCGGAGACATCCGGATTGGCAACAGCTCGGGGTTCTTCTTGCGGATTTACGCGCGACCGCAGAGCTGACGCACGAAGTCAGGAGTCGCGGAGGCGCCAACGATACAAGATCAGGTCATGTTCTAACCGGCACTACGAGGAACGACTTGGATGCACTGCAGGATCCAGTTTGTCCTTGAGGTGGCGGTGCTCGTCGTGGGGCTGCAACCTATTGGAGCGGCGGGTTTGTATCTTACCGAGTCCCGTTCCCGGTGATCGGTGGGGCGTGGGCGAGCCAGCCTGTAATGCCCGGCGTCTTCGACGCCGACTTGCGCGCACTGCCAAAGGCACCTCCGTGGACGCC
>JBBITY010000024.1:12750-17719 GCA_037440565.1 Desulfurellales bacterium | reverse complement strand
AAAGAGTGGGTTGTAGTGGTCACCGGGTTGGTTTGCCACGGCCTTTGAAGCGGCGTGCGCGAACTGGTTGCTCGCGCCGACAACGAAATTCTTGAAGGTGTACTTGGGGAGAAGGGTCGACCGGTGTGGGCCGCTTTTCACCACAGCGGGCGCGGGCGGGGTGGACGATGACGGAAAGAGTTCCTGCTGGCCGGACACGGGAACTCGGATGCTCAAGCGGACGACGGAGCCCCCAGTCGCCTGCGCAAGCCCGGCCTCCACGATCTGACGATAGCGGTGCCGAATGAAGTCCGCGGCCGCGCCGGTGGGCGCCTCGACGACGAGCGTCGCTTCGTGCCGCGCAATGGGCCGCAGAGGTACCAACAAGGCCTCCAGGTCTTCGGTGGCGACCTGGCCGCCGATCAGGTCGAGCGTCCGCTGCCAAACGTCACGTAGGTCCATCGCGGTTGTCCACACGCCCCTGGCGAGAAAACTGACCCAAAATCAGTCGCTTGCGGACCAGCGGGGGCTGTACTCCACAGAAGAATCCACAGCGCGTAGACCCCGCCGCCGCGAGCGGCAGTTTCGTTTATCCCTTTCAGCTCCGAGGAGCAAGAAGTGCCAAGAATGAGCCGCCCGCCGTCCCGCAATTGACCGGTCATCGGTTCAGGTGGTAACGACGCGCTGCCCACCTCGGCTATGCGCAGCGCCCTATCGCAGCAGCTTTTCAATGAGGCGAGCCGCTACATTCCCGGCGGGGTCAACAGCCCTGTGCGGGCCTGGCGGGCGGTCGGTGGATGTCCACGCTTCATCCAGCGCGGGAAGGGCGCGACCGTCGTAGACGCCGACGGCAATACGTACATCGACTACGTAGGCTCGTGGGGCCCGATGATCCTGGGCCACGCACACGGCAAAGTGCTGCGGGCTCTGCACGAGGCCATGCGCAGCGGCACGAGCTTTGGCGCGCCGACCGCGGGCGAGATACAGTTGGCCAAGCGCGTTGTCGAGGCGCTGCCGGCGGTAGAGCGGGTCCGACTGGTCAGTTCGGGCACAGAGGCGGCGATGACCGCGTTGCGGCTGGCGCGCGCATACACGGGAAGGACGAAGATTCTCAAGTTTGCCGGCTGTTATCATGGCCACTCCGACGCGCTGCTCGTGCGCGCCGGGTCGGGCGCGTTGACGCTTGGGGTGCCAGACAGCCCCGGTGTGCCCGTGGCAGTGGCCGGTCAGACGCTGGTCGCCACGTACAACGACCTGGGCGACGTCAGGGCGTGTTTCAGTGCGGCGGGCCGCGAGATCGCCGCGGTAATTGTGGAGCCCGTGGTCGGCAACATGGGCGTCGTCCGGCCCGAGAAGGGGTTCCTGGAGGGCTTGCGGGAACTGACGACCGCTTACGGAGCGGTGCTGATCTTCGATGAGGTGATGACGGGGTTCCGGCTTGCGTACGGCGGCGTGCAAACGCAGCTCGGCCTGCGGCCCGATTTGACCTGCCTCGGCAAGGTCATCGGGGGCGGTCTACCCCTGGCGGCGGTTGGCGGGCGGCGCGAGATCATGGAACTGCTGGCGCCGCAGGGGCCAGTGTACCAAGCGGGGACGCTGTCCGGAAATCCGCTCGCGGTCGCGGCCGGTCTGGCGACGCTGGACGAGCTGAGCCAGCCCGGGGTTTACGAACGGCTGGAGGCCCTCGGCGCACAACTCGAGCGGGGTCTGGCTGCGGCGCTCGCAGGCGCCAGGGTGCCAGGGGTTGTGAGCCGAGCGGGTTCCATGTGGACCGTGTTTTTCGGTGTGGACGCGGTGCGCAGCGCACGGGATGCCGAGCGCTGCGACCGCGCCCAATTCGCCCGCTTCTTCTACGGCATGCTGGAGCGGGGGATCTATTTGCCGCCCTCCCAATTCGAGGCCGCGTTCATATCGCTGGCGCACAGCGAGGCGGAGGTCGACGCCACCGTTCGGGCCGCCGAGGCAGTGCTAGCGGGGGCAGCGTAGGGTGGCGGCACAGGGGCGAAGATGGCGCCGCTCGACCGAGATTCGCTGTACGCCGGCGCGCGCTACGCCGCGCTGGGAATCGAGTTCGGCAGCATCGTCTCGGCGGCCGTGATCGCTGGGTATTATGTCGACGGGTATCTGGGCACCGCGCCGCTCTTCACCTTCGTGCTCACCATCGGTGGCATGGTCGGGGCAGTGCGCCGCTTGCTTTGGTCGTTAAAAAAGCATACCTCCCGCTGACGGATTGCATGCCTCTGCGACCTGCCGACATCGAGCGTCTGCACCTCGAGCTCCTGGTCGTCGCGAGCGCCGTGGCGTTCGCGACGCGGTGGGTGTCGCCGTGGAGTCTCCTCTTGGGAGGCGCCGTGATGGGAACAAATTTTTGGCTGATGCGACAGGCGTTTCAGGGCCTGGTTCGGCCAGCTCGTCCCCGCCGGCGAGGGGTGGTCTTCGGGCTGGTGTTGGTAAAGTTCTCGCTGCTGATGGGACTTTTGGGAGCGCTGTTTTGGCGGGTGCCGATTGACGCGCTTGGCTTTGGCGCCGGGGCGACCGTCTTGCAGGTCGCATGCGTGGTCGCCGCCGTGCGGCATCAGCGCACCCCTGGCGAGGGAGTCTGACGAGTGGAGCACGGGTTCGCGTGGGTATCGGTCGTGCCCGGGCTCAAGGAGCTGCCGGGCCATTCAGCGACGGCCATCCTGGTGGCGCTCGCGCTGTTAGTTTGGGCGCTCATCGGGCGGCGCCAACTCGCCGCCGCGGCGGACGGGGTGGTGCCCGATGGGACGCTGACCGCGCGCAACGCACTGGAACTCTTTGTCGAGTGGTTCGCCGCGACGGCCGAGGGTGTTCTGGGGCATCAATTCCGCAAGTACGTGCCGCTGTACGGGACGTTCTTCCTTTTTATCCTGACGTCGAACCTGTGTGGGCTGATTCCCGGGTTTATTCCGCCGACCAGCAACATCAACGTCACGCTGGCTTTGGGTGTGACCTCGTTCGCGATGTACAACTACTATGGCTTTCGGGCCCATGGGGTGGCGTACGCGAGGCATTTTCTCGGCCCGGTGTGGTGGCTCATTCCCCTGATGCTCCCGCTCGAACTGGTCGACAACTGCCTGCGTCCGCTTACCCTGAACCTGCGTCTCTTGATGAATATGTTCGCCGACCATCTCGTGCTCGACATCTTCACGGATTTGACAAAGCTTGTCGTCCCGGTCGTTTTCCTGATGCTCGGGGCGTTCGTGTCGCTGATTCAGGCGTTCGTGTTCACGTTGTTGAGCCTGGTCTACGTGGCGCTGGCGGTTGGCGGACATGAGGAGCATTGAGCGAACGGATTCTGCCTTTACCCGGGGGCGTGCAGCACCGAGGAGCGGCGAGGAGGATAGAGGAGGCGTGGTGGCTGGCGACCCCCAATACTGGAGAAAGGAGGAGGGAGCCATGCAGAGACTGCTCGTGCTGATCGCGGCGCTCGTCGCCCTGTCGCTCGTCGGACCGGACGGGGCGCTGGCCGCGGAAGGCGTAGCCGATTCGACCAAGGGCTGGATCGCGATTGCCGCCGGGCTGGGCATCGGCATCGCTGCGGTGGGCGCTGCGCTCGGTCAAGGGCGTGCGGTTGCGGCGGCGATGGAATCGATCGGCCGCAATCCGAATGCGGCGGATCGAATTCAGTTGCCAATGATTATTGGCATCGCGTTCATCGAAGCACTGGCGATCTACGCGTTGGTGATCGCGTTTTTCCTGCAGGGAAAGATCTAGGTTCAGCAGCGATGGTCTCGAGGCAGGGGCGCCGCCGCTCCTGCCTCGCGCTTCGCTGAAATCGACATGGCGGGCGCAGGGCGCGCAGGACCACGGACGCTTGTGGCGGGGGCGATCCATCGCAAGTCCCGGACGGTACTCGCGGCGATTGCGCTGGATGCGGTCCGGCCGAACCCGGCGCAGCCGCGCCGCCATTTTGACCCTGACGCCTTGGCGGAGCTGGCGGCGTCGATCAGCCAGCGCGGGATGCTGCAGCCCGTGATCGTCAAGCGCGACGGGGACGGCTTTCTGGTCATGGCTGGTGAGCGGCGCTACCGGGCCGCAAAGCTGGCCGGCCTGTCGGTCATCCCCGCGCTGGTGCGCGACGACGATCCGATCGAAATCGCGATGATCGAAAATCTCCAGCGCGAAGATCTCTCGCCCCTGGAAGAGGCGGAGGGTCT
This sequence comes from Desulfurellales bacterium, assembly GCA_037440565.1. Lineage (GTDB taxonomy): Bacteria > Desulfobacterota > Binatia > HRBIN30 > CADEER01 > JBBITY01. The sequence goes on along the minus strand of JBBITY010000024.1, from coordinate 13,562 downwards.
CGGCGCCCTTATCGACCAGTACGGGTACACGCACGAGGCCCTGGCTGAACTGATCGGCAAGAGCCGTCCCTACGTCAGCAACACCCTGGCCCTACGGCGGTTGCCCGAGACGATCAAGAGCGAGTACCACGCCGCCCCAGATGTTTCTCGGGAGATCTTGATTTCGGTTGCGCGCGCAGAGACCCCGGAACGCCAGCAGATGCTGTGGCGGCTGGCAAAGTTGCGAAAGCTCTCCGTGCAGCGTTTCCGCGCCGAGCAAGCGGGCGAGCGGGGTGCGTACAAGGAAGTCGCGGAGATCGCCCGTCTGGTGCGGCGGCTCGGACGGAAGCTGCGCGCGCTGGAGGGCGCACGGCTGCCGCCGGAGGAACAGCGGCACCTCGAACGGCTGCTGATGCGCGCCCAGACACGCATCGCCCGCACGCTTGCCCGCCAGCGACTGAACGCAGAGAGCGCGTGAACCGGAGGCGCCCACGGCTGGGGGGTGTACCGGGCGTGCTTGTCCGAGCAAATGGCTTCGGCTAGCGTCCGGGTGAATCGGGGGGGCCGCGCATGCGGACAAAGGACGAACTGTACGATCGGGCAGTCGACCATGTCGCCGAAGGCGACTTGGAGGCGGCGGTGGCGGTCTATCGCGACGCCCTCGCTGTGGATCCGGAGTATGCGGACGCGTGGGAGGGGTTGTCGATGGCACTCGCCGATCTCGGGCGCTACGAGGAGGCCATAGAGGCCGCAGCGCGGGTGGTCGCGCTCGCCCCGGACGATCAGCTTTCGTACACCAACCTGTCGCGCATCTATCACCGCGCCGGAGAAGT
>JBBITY010000024.1:7710-12724 GCA_037440565.1 Desulfurellales bacterium | reverse complement strand
GGCGAAGGGGCGGGTGGTCGACTGGAAGCGGCAGCTCAAGGAGCGGAAGGGTTCGGCCCGGTAAGAGAGGACGTGGCGCCTTGCAATTCGGCCGTGGATGACAGAGGGTCTGGCGCACCATGGAGAAGCCCCTGGTCGAAGTGGTCAAGATCGGCAAGCGGGGGGAGGTGCTCTTGTCCCGGCGCCTGCGCAGGAGTCTCGGCCTTCAGGAAGGGGACGAGCTGGTGCTGTCCGTCGAAGACAGGCGTATCGTGATGGAACGGCGCGCGCGCCATTTCGGCGCGTACCTCGACGCGATCACGGCGAGCTCCGGCGGCAAGGCCGACAAGTGAGGGCCGCGCAGCCTCCCGAAAACGTCATGCCGATTGCCGCGCCATGGGGGCGGCTTCTGGAGCGGCGTTGATGCGGTCGATCAGGATCCGCAAACGGCCGACGTTGGCGCGATTGAAACGGAACACGAGCCGGGGCAGGTGAAAGATGGCTGGATCGTCCCGCTCAACCGGAAACGCCCCGCGCTGCACGATGCCTTCCTTCGAGGTGATGTCGGCGAACTCGCCGCTCAGGTCTGCGACAAACTCCTCTGGCAGGCGCCGCTGCAAGCGCAGGACAAGCAGGTCGCGCACGTAGCGCGCCGAGTGGTAGACGCGGTAGTAGGAAGTGATCTCGTTCACCGCCGCCTCCACACTGTCGGTGACCCTGAAAAGAGAAAGGTCGTCGCGCGAGATCAACCCGCGCCGCAGGAGGTGGTCGTGGACATAGTGCTGCCACGTTTTCCAGTACGTGCCCCGCGGGACGTCGAGCAAGATGAGGGGCATCGGCTGACACTTGCCGGTCTGCAGCAGGGTGAGCACCTCGAAGCCTTCGTCCTGAGTGCCGAACCCGCCTGGGAAAAGTACCACGGCATGCGCCTCTTTGATGAAGAACAGCTTGCGGATGAAGAAGTACTTGAAGGACATCAGTTTGGCGTCGCCGTGAATGACCGGGTTTGGTTGCTGCTCGAACGGCAGGGTGATGTTGACCCCGAAGCTGCGTTCGCGGCCGGCGCCCCGCTGGCAAGCCTCCATGATACCGCCACCGGCTCCGGTGATGACCATAAAGCCGGCGTCGGCGATCTGCCGGGCGAATTGCTCCGCGAGCAGGAAGGTGGGATCTCCCGCGCGGGTGCGGGCGGAGCCGAATATGCTCACCTTTCGGATGTCGCGATATGGGGCGAACATCTTGAAGGCCTCCCGCATCTCGCGAATGGCGGCATTGGCGATCTTGAGGTCGCCGATGCTCGCCCCGTCGTCGCCCAGGGCTTGTGCCGTGGCAAGCATCTCGGCGATCAGGCGTTGCGCTCGTTCGGCCAACGGTCGCGACTCGGATTTCATGCAGCAATCTTAGCAGGTGGGAACTTGCCACTGAACGGCAATTGCGCCTTCTGGCACGAGGGCTTCGTCTGTTGGCCAGTCGCCGGCGGCGCGATCCCGCCGGCGCCGGCCCCGCGCCGCCCGCGCCGGGTGCGGAGATGTCCGTGGTTCAAGCGCGGCACTCGGAGCTTGCGCAAAAACCCTCGGTGCGCGGAGCAGCGGTCGACCCCTCGAGAATGGCGCCGGCACAACGCCCCTCCGTCGTCGGTGTGACGACCTGGCCGCCCCGGAATTTCTTCACAAGCTCTCGGACGTGGTGCCAGGCCCTGCGAGCAGCGGCTCGACCTCCTCCCAGGTGGTCGCCGGCGGCGAACACGCCATGTTCCGACAGACGTAGACGGTCGGCCGGCCGTCGATCTGGCGCTTGCCCGTTGCCAGCGGCGGCAATTCGTCCGCGTCCGCTGGGTTGACGACGACAAGCGTGCGGTTGGGCACGTAGGCGGCGCGAATGCGCGCGAGGAGCCCCCTTGCGTCCGGCCCGGGCTGAGCGACGACCACGATCTCGCACGGCGGCCGGGCGTAGAAGTCGAGGGCGCAGATCATGTTGGCGAAAGCGAAGGGCTGTTGCGCCATGGCGTCAGCAAAAAGACGCAGCATGGCTTCGGCACGATCGAGGTACACTGAGCGGTGAGTGTAGTGATACAGGCGCAGGAGGTCGTGGAGGGCGACCGAGTTACCAGATGGCACTGAGGCGTCGACGGACGGCTTTGCGCGGATGATCAGAGCCTCGTGGTCGTCGCTGGTGAAGAAAAAGCCGCCCTTGTCAACGTCCCAGAAGCGAGCGAGCATCGAATCGACCAGCTCCGCCGCTGCCGCGAGATAGCACCGCTGCTGCACGGCTTCGAAAACGTCCAATAAGGCAGCAGCGAAGAACGCATAGTCGTCGAGATAGCCGTTCAGCCTTGCAACACCATCCTTGTACGAACTCAGCAGCCGGTCGCCCCGCTGCAGCTTTTCTTGAACAAAGGCGACGGCCGCGAGGGCCGTCTGGCGGTAGTGTTCGTTGTCGAACAAAGCCGCCGCCTTTGCAAAGGCACTGATCATCAGGGCGTTCCAGGAGGTGAGGATCTTTTCGTCGCGGCAGGGCTTGACGCGCCGTTCGCGTGCCGCGAAAAGTTTCGCCCGCCCGTCGGCGATGAGCTGGCGCAGCGCGGCTTCCTCGCAGTGGAAGAGCTTGGCGAGCTGGGCGAAGTCCAGTGTGACGTGCAGGATGTTGCGGTGCTCGAAGTTGCCCGCATCGGAAACATCCCAGTAGCGGCAGGCGATTTCCGCCCTCTCTCGGCCGAGGATCTGCTCGACTTCGGTGCGCTCCCACAGGAAGAACTTTCCCTCTTCTCCTTCGCTGTCTGCGTCCTGCGTCGAATAAAAACCCCCGGCCGGGTCGCGCATCTCGCGCACGACGTAGTCGAGCGTTTCACGCGCGACCGCAGCGAAGAGTTCGTCGCCGCTGACCTGATACGCCGAGAGGTAAAGCGGCACGAGCTGGGCGTTATCGTAGAGCATCTTCTCGAAGTGAGGGACGAGCCAATGCCTGTCGACCGAGTAGCGGTGGAAGCCGCCGCCCAGTTGGTCGTACACGCCTCCGTGGGCCATGCGGCGGAGGGTGTGCAACACCATGTCGCGGTAGCGCGTGTCGCGGCTCTGATGGTAGGCGCGCAAGAACAGGTCAAGGGCGGGTGCGTTGGGAAATTTGGGCGCCTGGCCGAGGCCCCCGTCCTGTTCGTCATAGGCGCGCGCAAGCGCGGCAGCGGCGCCGAGGACAAGGCTGGCATCCGGCAGCCGGGCGGACGGTGCGGAGGCATTGGCCCCCTGCAGACCGGCCATCACTTGGGCGACGCTGCGCTGAACATCGTCGCCCTTTTCGCGGTACGCCTGGGCGACGCCCAGTAGGACGCGGCGAAAGCTCGGCATGCCGTAGCGATCCTCTGGCGGAAAATAGGTACCGCCGTAAAAGGGCTTGCCATCGGGGGTCAGGAAGACGGTCATGGGCCAGCCGCCGTGCCCAGCCAGCATCTGCACTGCAGCCATGTAAATCTGGTCGATGTCGGGCCTTTCTTCGCGATCGACCTTGATGTTGACGAAGTGATCGTTCATCAGTCGCGCCGTCTCGGGATCCTCAAACGACTCCCGCTCCATGACGTGGCACCAGTGGCAGGCCGAGTAGCCGACGCTCAGCAACACCGGCTTGTTCTCGCGGCGCGCCCGCTCGAAGGCCTCCGCGCCCCACGGATACCAGTCAACGGGGTTGTGCGCGTGCTGGCGCAGATACGGGCTGGACTCGTGGATCAGTCGGTTCGTGTACGCGGCCACGTGCCAATCCCCAGCCGAAGCATCGACGGCGGCGCGAGCTGGGTCAATACGGGGTACCTGGGGAGAACTTCTTCGGCTAGGGTTCAAGGCGCACAGCGAGAAGCCTGCGCGTGACGCTGGCCGGTCTGGTTAGTTGGTTACGGTCACCAAGACCGTGGCCTGATCGGCCAACTCGCCATCCGAGACGGTGAGGGTCACCGTGTAGACGCCGGTGGACGTAAACGCGTGCCGCACGCGGCGCCCCTCGGCCGCCGGAGAGCCGTCACCAAAGTCCCACGAAAAGACGAGCCGATCTTTATCCGGGTCGAGGCTGCCCTTAGACTTGAAAAGGACAGACTCTCCGACGATCGCCGTGCGCGGCAGGCCAGCGACAGCCATCGGGCGGCGGTTCGTCGCGCCGCCTGCAATCTCGATCGCTCCGATATCGGGGGCAATCCCCTGCGGTCGCAACGTGCCGTTGAAGTCTGCCAGTGGGGCGGCTCCCGGCCGGGCCCGGTCGACCGCCGGGCTGTTGCTCGCTGGGGCATGCGAGTCCGCCAACATGGGGTCCAGCGCCAGCGTATTACGTCCCTGGCCTTTTTCATTGCGCCGCCAGGTTCCCATGTTGATATCAAACGCAGTGTACAACCGATCGCCGGTCGCGGAAGAGTGTCGAATGAGCGTGCTGTGCAAGTCCCCTCGCCACAGGACACTGCGTCTTTCCGAGAGCCTCACCGGATCGTACCAGTCGAGCGCGCGGTCTGGCCCCGCGATGATGTTGTTGACCAATGCCACGTCATAGCCGACACCCGGCGTCGGTGGCTGTTTTAGGGAGACTCCCAGCAGGTTGTCGGTGATCGTGCAGTTCGCAATCTTGTAACTGGTGTTCCCCGGCGAGGAGGTCACGATCCCTGTGAGGTTGCCGTGGGCGAGGCAATTGGTCAGGGTGGCGCTGTGCCACAGCTTGAAACCCGCGCAGTTGTTGAAACTCTCGACTCGATCCAAGACGACGTCGCTGGCGGGCAGGTCGAAGCCGTCCTCGCCATTGCCGTAGGCCTTCGTGCGAAGGAAGGTAATGCGGGCAACGGCGGCACCGCCGTCGCTCACAAAACCGTCCGCCTCTCCATCGCAGCCCAGTCCGTCGTCGTTGGCAAAGCTTTCGGTGTCGCTGACGGTGACGTCATGTGTGGAGCCCGCGAAGCGAATGCCGGCGCGGAGGTTGTCGTGCAGGGAACAGCGGCTGATCGTGACGTCGTGGGCGCTGCCGAGCAGGATGCCGACGCGGTTCCCGTACAACTCACAGTCGGTGATCTCAA
>JBBITY010000024.1:0-7663 GCA_037440565.1 Desulfurellales bacterium | reverse complement strand
GTGGAAGCCCCCGGTGGCGCGGAAGCCAACGAGCCGGACATAGCCAACACCAGGGCCGATGTTGAACGCCTCCTCGCTTGCACCCGGGTTGGGGCTCTCGAAAATCGCGCCGGGTTCCGCGGTGAAAAGAATCGGCGCGTCAGGGAGGCCAGAGGACGAAAGCCAGGGTGACTCACGGTACGTGCCGGCGCGGATGGTAACGCGATCACCGGCCTGCACGCTGGCGGCGGCTTTGGTGACAGTCCGCCACGGGGACTCGCTCGTGCCCGGATTGGCGTCGTTGCCGTCCGGCGCGACGAAGTAATCGGCAGCGCGAGTTGGCGCGCTCAGCCACAAGAAAGCGCTGGCGGCGAAGGCCCGAATTGCGGTTGTCGCAGCAGGTGCCACGTGCGGCTTGCGCGAGCACGATACATGCCGGGTCGGACGCTACCGCGCTTTGCTCAGGCGGGACGCGACGCCGCGGGCTGTGCGACAAAAAATTAGGTGTCGCGACGCGGGGGCGCGCACCCCGTGGGGGGGGCTTGAAGAAACCCCGGCGCAGGCAGGTCGTATGGCCGACGGATGGGCGGGAGCAGTGATCCCGCTTGGAGCGGCGCACCGCCGCCCGGCCCCGTTTCTCGACAGGTGGAGCACTGCCCCACCCGGAGGGATTTTCACAAGCTCCGAGGCCACGCGAGGGGCGCCGTTTGCCCCGTGCAGTGGTCGCGGAGAGCGCGCGGCGCGCAAGTTGAGTGCGAATGTCCATGCGGGGAGGCATGGGCGAAGTGACGTCCCGCGCAGACCACGGCTTCTTTGGAGCGGAACTTTGCCATCCATTAGAAAAATTTCCTTGATCGATGTCGCGGTAGCCGGCTATGCAAACGAGTGCGGTTGGGGTGTGACCGCGGTGGGGTCCGGGTTGGCCGGGGTGTGTCGAGCAGTCCGCAAGGAATAAAGGGGGCACAATGAGAACAGCAGCAACGTCAGTTGTTGCGACCGCCTGCGCGGTGGCAGCGGCGGTCGTGGTGTCGGCAGGCAGTGGAGAGGCCGGTGCCTATCCGACCAACGAGTGTGTGGCCGCCAAGCTCAGAGGTGCGGGCAAGTACTGTGACGCCGTGTTTAAGGCATGGAGCGCGTGGGACAAGACGCAGGACGACGCCAAGCGCGATGCCAAGTTCACGAAGGCGGCGACGAAACTCGACGAGGCATGGGACAAGGCCGAGGCGAAAGCGCAGGCGGCAGGCGTCGACTGCGCCGATACGACCATCTCCGCGAGCGCGTTGGGACTCCTGGTCGGCAGCGCAGCGGCCGAGATAGCGGACGCCATCAACACCGGGCTCGACCTCGGTGACAAGGAACAGGGGAAGTGCGGATCGAGGTTTCTCAAGACGGTGGGCAAGAAGTGCAAAGCCTTCCTCAAGGCCGAGGCGAAGTTCGTGGCGAAACTGGATAAGGATCCGGAGGGCGCGCAGCGCGACGCGTACCAAGACGCGGCCAGCCTGCGGTTCACAACCGCGTGGAACGAGGCTACCGTCTTGGGCTGCACCGCGGGTACCAGTGCGGCAGTCGTCGAGACAATGGTCGATGAGCTCAGCGACGAAGTGGTGATGAACACCACGGTGTCGCCGAACGTCGACGACACCCAGTTCATAACGATTTCGCCCACGGGCACCATCACGTACTCGGGTCGGAACTTCACACCGACCTGTATGAACGGCTCCGATTACCACTTTTTCGCGAAGCGCGGGTCGGAGAACAAGCTGGTGATGTACTACCAGGGCGGCGGCGCCTGCTGGGAGCAGCTGACGTGTACGGTGCCCGTCTGTGATACCAGCGTGGACCCAGCCGGCGGCGACAATCCCAACACGTGGTCGGCGGGGTTCACGGACCTGACTAATCCCGCCAATCCCTTCAAGGACTGGAACATCGTGGTCGTGTCGTACTGCAGTTGCGACATCCACTTCGGCGATGCGGCCCAGGACTACAGCAACGTCATTCCGAGCAGCCCTATTCACGTCGAACACCGCGGTTTTCATAATGCGAAGGTGGCGGAGAAGTGGGCCCGCGAGCACTTCGTGAACCCGGAGGTCGTCTTTGTCACAGGGTCGAGCGCCGGCTCCTACGGGGCCCTCTTCAACGCCCCCATGCTCCATCAGGTGTGGCCGGCCTCCGAGTTCCGGGTCCTCGGCGATGCGGGAAACGGCGTGATCACTGCGGACTTCCTCCAGAACGAGTTCGAGAACTGGAATTTCCGGGCGAACCTGCCACCGGACATTCCCGGTATCATCGAGGCGATCGACACCGGCACCGGGATGGTCGGGTACATCGAGGCGGTGGCCAGCTTCTTCCCAGAGACGAGCTGGGCCCACTACACGACGGCGTTCGATGGGGGTTCAGGGGGCCAGACCGGCTTCTACAACGTGATGCTTCACGACAACAATCCGCTTGCCGGGCTTACCTGGTGGGAGGGCAGTTGCGCCTTCAACGCGCAGATGCGCCAGCAGGCAATGGACACCGCTGCGGCCGTGGCGCTGAAGAACGACAACTACCGCTACTACATCGGCTCTGGCTCGCGGCACACCATGTGGGGAAACAACAAGGTCTACACCGACACCACGGGCGGCGTGCCGACCATCGTTGACTGGATCAACGAGATGCTCGAGGGCGGCCCGGGCTGGGTCAATGTCGAGGCCAGCCCGTTCAACGTGCTGTTGCCGGGTGATCCCAGGCCGCCCACCATCCCGACGCCGCCGTTCGAGCTGAGCGGCTCGGATGTGGTGGTAAACTGCCCGTAGAGCGGCGCGATTCACGGCTGCGGAGGCGCGGGAGCCGCGCGACGTTGGCTCCGACTCGCCGCGCCTCTGCGGTGCGCACTCGGCCCCCCGCATGCCCGAGCGGGCTCAACCCCTCCGCTCGTCCGGCGCGCGCTTGCGGGCAATGGTGAGGCCGTCGGCGACGGCGATCATGACGGCTTGCACACGCTCATCCTGTGCGATGAAGCTGTTGAGGGCGCGCATTGCCGCGGTGTCCTCCGAGGTGTCCGTGCGGTCGATGACCTGGCCCATCCAGAGCACGTTATCGAAGACGATCAGGCCGTTGGGACGCAGGTGCGGCAGGAGGGCCTCGTAGTAGTCGCGATAGGCGAGCTTGTCGGCGTCCACGAACGCGAAGTCAAAGGTCACGTCGGGCGCCATGCCGCGCAGGGTCTCCAGGGCGGGGCCGAGGCGGACGTCGATGCGGTCGGCGAGGCCGGCTTTGGCGAAGTAGCGGCGCGCGATGGCGATCCACTCCTCGTTGATGTCGCAGCACAGCAGCGCACCGTCGGGCGGCAGGCCGCGCGCGATGCAGATGGCGCTGTAGCCAGTGAAGGTGCCGATCTCGATCGCCGAACGGGCGCCGATGGCGCGCACCAGGAGCGAGAGCAGCGTGCCTTGCTCGGGGGCGATCTGCATGAGCGACAGCGCACCGAGCCGCGCCGTCTCCGCGGCCAGCTCATCGAGCACGGGGTCCCGGTTGTGGCCGTGTGCGACGAGGTACTCGTACAGGTCGGGCGTGAGCGGTGTGAACTTCATGGGAAGCCGTCAGCTCTCAGCTACCAGCTCGTTGCCGCACCGTCCACCCAGGGGCGTCCGGCAGGGCCAAGCGCATACGCCGAGCCGGCGAGCGGGCGCGCGGCCGCCCGCTCGCGCTGGCAAGCGCGGGCGATCTATTTCCTGGCCGCCTCGAGCCGGGCCAAGGCCCAGCGGCGGTCGGCATCCAGCGCCGCGTACTCAGGATCGTACGGGGAGCGCTGCGCCAAGCGCGTTTCGGCGGCGGTCAGTTCGGCCTGTGCCCGACCCGGGTCGACGTCGGTGCCGGACTCTGCGTCCTCGACCAGCACAGTCATAACGTTGTTGGACACCTCGGCGAAGCCATCTCGCACGGCGAGGTGGTGCAGGCCACGACCATCCCGGTAGCTGAGCCGTCCGATCTCCAGCGAACTCAAGAACGTGACGTGGTTCGGCAGCACGCCAAATTCGCCGAGCGTACCGGGCGCCGTCACCTCGAGCACGACTTCGTCGAGCACGGGTCGGCGCGGCGTGATGATGCGCAGGCGCAGTTCGTCAGTCATCGGCGTTGACCGGGTGCCGGGGTTGGGCTGTCAGGGGTCGGGCGTTCATTGCTCGTCGCACAGCGCGGATCAGCCAGCGAGGCGCTTCGCGTTTTCCAGCACGTCTTCGATGGTGCCCATCATGTAGAAGGCTTGCTCAGGGATGTCGTCGAGCTTGCCATCGACGATTTCCTTGAAGCCGCGGATGGTGTCGGGCAGCTTGACGTAGACGCCCTTGCGGCCGGTGAACGCCTCGGCGACGTGGAACGGCTGAGACAGGAAGCGCTGGATCTTGCGCGCCCGGGCCACGATGAGCTTGTCCTCCTCACTCAGCTCATCCATGCCGAGGATGGCAATGATGTCCTGCAAGTCTTTGTATCGCTGCAGCACCTCCTGCACGCGGCGGGCGACGCCATAGTGTTCCTGGCCCACGACGTGCGGGTCGAGAATGCGCGACGTCGAGTCGAGCGGATCGACTGCGGGGTAGATGCCCAGCTCCGCAATCTGGCGCGACAACACGGTCGTGGCGTCGAGGTGGGCGAAAGTGGTCGCGGGCGCCGGGTCGGTCAGGTCGTCGGCGGGCACGTAGATGGCCTGCACGGATGTGATCGATCCCTTCTTGGTGGTGGTGATGCGCTCCTGCAGCTCGCCGAGGTCGGTCGACAAGGTGGGTTGATAGCCGACGGCGGAAGGCATGCGGCCGAGCAGGGCCGAGACTTCGGAGTTGGCCTGTGTGAAGCGGAAGATGTTGTCGATGAACAGGAGCACGTCCTTTCCCTCCTCGTCGCGAAAGTACTCCGCAGCGGTGAGGGCGGTCAGTCCGACCCGGGCGCGGGCACCGGGCGGCTCGTTCATCTGCCCGTACACCAAAGCGGCGCGCGAGATGACGCCCGAGGCGCGCATCTCATGCCAGAGGTCGTTGCCCTCGCGCGTGCGCTCGCCCACGCCGCCGAACACGGAGTACCCACCGTGCTGCTTGGCGACGTTGTTGATCAGCTCCATGATGATGACCGTCTTGCCCACGCCGGCGCCGCCGAAGAGGCCGATCTTCCCGCCACGCGGGTAGGGGGCGAGGAGATCCACGACCTTGATGCCGGTCTCGAAGGCTTCGACCTCCGTCGCCTGCTCGGTGAACGCCGGCGCCGGCCGGTGAATGGGATAGAACTTCTCCGCTTCGATGGGACCGGCCTCATCCACTGGCTCGCCGACGACGTTGATGATGCGGCCCAGCGTCTGCGGGCCGACGGGCACCTTGATGAAGTCGCCGGTGTCCTGGACCTCCATGTTGCGCACCAGGCCCTCGCTCGAGTCCATGGCGATGCAGCGCACCGTCTTCTCGCCGAGGTGCTGCGCCACCTCGAGCACCAGATTCCACGGCTGGTCGCTGATGGCGGGATTGGACACCCGCAGCGCGTGGTAGATCGGCGGCAGCGCCGAGTCGGGGAACTCGACATCCACAACGGGGCCGATAACCTGAGTGATCTTGCCGACGTTCATGTGTCCCATCCTTGTGTACTCCGTCACCCTTTCAGCGCTTCAGCGCCGGAGACGATTTCCATCAGCTCCTTGGTAATGGCCGCCTGACGGGCGCGGTTCATTTCGAGCGTTAAGCGGTCGATCATGTCGGAGGCATTCGACGTGGCACTGTCCATTGCGGTCATCCGCGCAGCGTGCTCGCTGGCGATCGACTCGAGAAAGGCATGGTCGATCAGCGCAGTCACGTACTGGCGCAGCAGGCGATCGAGCAGCGTCGCGGGATCCGGCTCGTACAGGTATTCAACCATGTCCGCGTCGCCCGCCGCCGCGCTGAGGGGCAATAGCCGCTGGACGGTGGGAACCTGGGACAAGGCGGAGCGGAAATGGCTGTAAATCAAGTACACTGCGTCGACCTCGCCGGCCGCGTAACGGCGCGCGAAGCTGGACGCGACGCGGAGGGCGAGCTGGTGATCGGGCCCGCCGAATAGGTTGACGTGGTGCTGCTGAATTTCCACCGGACGCTTGCGGAAATAGTCGTAACCTTTGCGACCGACCAGCGTAAGGCGAACACGCGCGCCGCCGTGCTCCGTGAAGAAGCCCTCCGCGCGGCGGATCAGGTTGGAGTTGTACGCGCCGCAGAGGCCGCGGTCGCTGGTGACGAGCAGGAGGTCGATGTTGCGCTCGTCCTCGCGCGTGGCCAGCAGCGGGTGCGACTCGGGGCCCATCTGCCCTGCCACGCCGCGAAGCAAAGCGCTCAGCTTTTCAGCGTACGGACGCGCCTGTTCGGCGGCGTCCTGCGCCCGGCGGAGCTTCGCTGCCGACACCATCTTCATCGCCTTGGTGATTTGTTGGGTGCTCTTGACCGAGGCGATGCGCTTGCGGATGGCTTTCAGCGACGCCATGGGAATTGCCTACCGCGTGACACAAAAGCGATACGGGGACGAGCATCCTCGCGTCAGACCGTGAACTCGGCCTTGAACTCGTCCAGGGCCTTGTCGAGCGCACCCTTCACCTCGGCAGTGAGTTCCTTTCTCTCGACGATCAGCCGGAAGAGCTGTGGATGGCGGTTCTCGATGAAGCGATACAGCTCCTGCTCGTACCGCTTGAGCGCCGACTCGGGCAGGTGATCGACGTAGCCGTTGGTGGCGGCGTAGATGATGACGATTTGCCGTTCCACCGGCAGCGGCACGTACTGGTCCTGCTTGAGAATTTCCACCAGGCGGCTGCCGCGCGCGAGCATGCGCTGCGTGGCCACGTCCAGGTCGGAGCCGAACTGGGCGAAGGCGGCCATCTCGCGGTACTGAGCGAGGTCAAGCCGCAGGGAGCCCGCCACCTGCTTCATCGCCTTGATCTGGGCGTTGCCGCCCACGCGGGACACCGAGATACCGACGTTCACGGCCGGGCGCACGCCGGAGAAGAAAAGATCGCTCTCCAAGAAGATCTGGCCATCGGTGATGGAGATGACGTTGGTCGGGATGTAGGCGGAGACGTCGCCCGCTTGGGTTTCGATGATCGGCAACGCGGTCAGCGATCCGCCGCCCATTTCGTCGCTCATCTTGGCGGCGCGCTCGAGCAGGCGGGAGTGGAGGTAAAAGACGTCGCCCGGGTAGGCCTCGCGTCCGGGCGGGCGCCTGAGAAGCAACGACAACTGGCGGTATGCGACCGCCTGCTTGGACAGGTCGTCGTAGATGACCAGGGCATGGCGGCCGCTGTCGCGAAAGTATTCGCCCATGGCGCACCCAGCGTACGGGGCGATGAACTGCAGTGGGGCGGCCTCGGACGCCGTGGCGGCGACGACGATGGTGTAGTCCATGGCCCCGTGGCGGCTGAGGCGGTCGACGACCTGGGCCTCGCCGTCGGCGACGTGTACCGGCTGCAGAGCGCCTGGACCGGGGATCTGCTCGAGGTCGTGCGTCCGGTCGAGGCCAGGGGACAGCCGAGGGCTGCGATTGCGTGGGTGAAGCTGCGCCCCGCCGACCTCGCCATCGACACGACTGGCCGCGGCGCCGTGCTCGCCCCCACGTTCCTGCTCTCGCTCCTCATCGGGATGGCCGCTGGCGCCGCGCTGGCGCGCCGCGCTGCCCGGGCGGTGGCCCAGTTGAACGAGGACACCGAGCT
>JBBITY010000023.1:0-18056 GCA_037440565.1 Desulfurellales bacterium | reverse complement strand
CATTGCTCCACCCCTCAAGACCCTCAAGACGGTTGAAGATGGCGCGGATGTATGGCAGCGGCCATGGTAGGAGCGCACGGCCGTGCACCCCTACGGGCGGGACCGCTCTTACGCCCTTTCGCCCAGCGGCTGTCTGCCAACGCGCCTTCGAGTTGCAGCAGCTTTTTCTTGATGTCCAGACCGCCGGTGTAACCGCCCAGTGCGCCGCCCGCCCCGACGACGCGGTGGCAGGGAATGACGATCGGAATCGGATTGCGGCCGAGCGCCTGTCCCACGGCGCGAGCACCGCGCGGCGCGCGGACGCGACGGGCGATGTCGCCGTACGACACCGTTTGTCCGGCGGGTACTTGCAGCGTGGCCATCAAGACCCGGCGCTGGAACGGCGTGACGCCATCGAGATCGGTGGGCATATCGAAGCTGCGCCGTCGGCCGGCGAAGTAGTCGCGCAGTTGGCGCACCACGCGTTTTACCTTTTCGGGGGATTTGACCGCCGCAATCCCGAGCCGGTGCCGGATCTCCGCGACGAAGGTCGCCTCGCTCCGGCGAATCGCAACCCGCACCAGGCCCGCCTCGGTCATCGCAACCAGCACGCGGCCAACCGGCGCGTCAACGCTGTTGTAGTAGGCGACTCGCGGTGGCTTCATGTTCGCTCCTTTTTAACCCAAGCGGAAAAGGATCTCACCGCGGCCCCCCCGTGGTCGGCATGTCGCGCATCATCACCAGGCCGAAGATGGTGGTCGAGTACGCGATGCCGCCGTCCGGGTGCAGAAAGAGCGCGCCGGCCCAGTTGTTGTACCCCTGCCCCGCACCGACGCGCAGCTTGTAGACGGTCGCGCCGGTTCGGAAGTCCGTCGCCGCCAGGTACCACTGCGTGATCGGGTCGCGATCGTCGCGGAAGTACGTGTACACGAGGCCGCTCCCGAAAGAGAGCTTCATCACCCCGATGTTTTTCTCCGGGCTCGTCCAGATCGTGTCACAGGCGTACTGGCCGCCGGCACGGCGTATTGCGTCCACCCGCGTCAGGCCCGGCATCGGATGCGCGACCGGGAACCGATGGTGACCCCAGTTGTTCTCGATGACGGCCGAGTAGTTGCCCGTCGGGCGGCCATGATCGTCGGCATGCTCGAACGCGATGGCGCTGATGTCGGTGCCGCTCTTGCCCTCCTCGAACAGCGCTGCGCTGCACGCCACCGTCCCATCGGCGCGCCGGACGAACAGCACGTGAATGCGCGGTTCGGCGTTGTCGGTGACCACCACTAGGCCGTCCGTGCCGCCCGCCAAGCTGACCGACGTGCCCGAGCCGCGCGTGATGTGGCCCGGTTTCTTGCCGTTGCCCCGCTCGTAAGCCGTGCGCCAATCGGTGACGACGTTTCCCTCGGCGTCGTGGTTGAAGCGGTACAGCGCGTGATCCGAGATGATGAACACGCCGTCCTCGCCAACGGCGAACGAGTTTTCGATCAGCTCGCCTTCGAGTCGGAGGGCGCGCACCGCGCCAGATTCGACGTGCACCGTGCCGACCATGCCTTCGGTGGTGGCGTACCAGTAATACTCGCCCCGCCAGTCCGGCAGCACCCAGGCCACACTGTCTTGTTTGGGCCAGCGCATCGGCACGACGTGGTTTGCGAGGTCGTACTTGCGCGCGAGTGCGAACGTGCCGCCGTGCTCGGGATGAGGGACCTGGATAACCTGGATGGTATGATCCGTGGTCGGTACGACGGCGCGATCCCGGTGGTCCAGATAGAAGTACATGCCCGCGCCGATGTACTCCCAGGGCAGGACGCCCTGGAACATCCAGTACCAGGGCCGCGACGGGAGGTCGAACCACCCCAGCAGCGCGAGCGTGTAGGGGTCCAGAAGCTCCACCCGGAATCCGCGTCCATTGCCGTAGACGCCCACGAGCCGCCCGGCGCCGTCAGTCGTAATGGTCCCGTAGCCGCCAAAGCCGAGTGAGCGCGAGCGGACCACGGTGTTCACGCCGATCGGTCCGCGCGCTTCATAGGTGTCACTCATGAACGCGTCGTCGTGCATGTTGTTGCCGGCGTTCGAGGCCATGAACGGATGCTGGGGAATCTTCACGTGGGGGATCGGCTGTGCGGAGTCTACGGAGCGATACCGAAAGAGCTGGCCGCCCGCCGCCGCGCGCGGCTCGCCCCCGTTGAACGCGCTGTTCCACAAGATGGTGACCGCCTCGGACGGGAAGAACAGCCAACCCGGAATCGGCTTGGCCGGACCGCCCCCTTCCGATCCGCACCCCGGGGCGATCGAGCAGAGCAACCACAGATGCACACCGATGAACACCGATGGGGTGGTCGGAGGAAGCTTCGATGCAGTTGCCATGGCCCAGCGCGGCACCCAAGGCACGCGAAAAAGCGGCGCCCGCGCCCCAAGACCCCTCTCCCGCATTCCCCGCGGGAGAGGGCGAGGATTGCGAGGAACTTTCGAGGCAGAGATGCTGGAGCGCGGAGAGGGAGCCTTCCAAAGAAGAGAGCGGCCGGTTCGAAACCTCATTCTCTGTCAGCCTTCTCTCGAACGCCCCCGCCGGATCATGACGACGACGAAGACCAGAAACAGTCCCGAACAGACGAGGCCTGATACGAGGATGCGGCCCAAAGGCACGTCCGGGGGCACGGTGCCCTTCGCGAGCAGCACCGCGTTCACTGCCAGCATGAAGCCAAACACGCCGCCGCAGCACCCCACGCCCCAGAGGGATTCGAGCGGCAGTACGGGGCCGCGCGAGAGCGGGGCGCCGAGGTGTGCGAGCAGCCGCTCCAGCCGCTGGTTGGCGAGCACGATGGCGCCGATCGTCACTAGCCATCCTCCGTAATTGCTGATCGGGACGCCGAAGTGAGGACCCGGCGGATCGTAGTGGTAGAGGTCGCCGAGGAACCAGTAGTGCCCGATCAGCGTCATCGGGTCGATCACAGTGTCCATCCATGTGCCGATGATGGCGGCGAGCAGGGTCGTGCGCAGCGCCCCATCGAGGGTCTCCACATTGCGCGTCGACAGGCGCCCCCCCGATCCATTCCAGCGCGCGAGCAGCCGCCGCGCCGCCGAGAACGCAAAGTAGCTCATGAACCCGAAGCTCAGCGATGCGAACAGCGGCACCGGCCCGATCCAGAGCTCCGATGCGAACTGATCCTTGTGGTACTGGTAGTGGCCGAAGGGGAAGCCGGTGTTGACGGAACAGAACTCGCTCAGCCAACCGAGGAACGTCCCGCTGATCAGCCACACGGCCGCCCGCAACGGGCCGCGCTCGAACCACGCCAGCACCGCGAACGTCGCCAGAAAGGCGACCACATACGGTCGATGGGTGAACATTGCGCCCAGTGCTTCCATGCTCCGGCCCCCTCGCCGCACCCATACTGACTGGGGCGTTGGCGGCTGTCAAAAACCCGCTGCCGCGCCCCTTTTTGTTGACTGCGATTTTTTGAGTGTGCTACCCGCCTGAATCATCACACCAACCGCCGCAATCGAGCGGCTCAACACTCGGGGGAGGACACAGCATGAAGGGAAACAAGAGTCAGCATCGAGGTTGGATTCTACCCGTCGCCGTGTTCACAGCGGTGGCAGCGACGAGTTCGGGAGCGCCGGCCAGCACGCTCACCCAGAACTTGTCGTGGACGATCGACCGGGCGGGCACGTCGACCAAATATCGGCTCGTCGCGTACGGCGACTCGATTTACGCGGGCTACTACGGCTCGCTTTCGCGCGTCATCAAGCGCGCCGCGCCGACCGTGGACGGCGAGTACCTCGCGAAGCTCTGGAACGCCGACATCGAGACCGTGCGGCGGGCCAAGTCGGGCGCGAAGGCGAACGACATTTACAAGAACAAGATCGTCGCCGAGCGTTCGTACATGCAGACCACCAACACCCGCGTCGTGAGCTTCGAAATGTGCGGCAACGACGGGCTCCAAGCGCGCAGCAATTTCGCCGGCCAGACGGGGACCTGCAACTACAGTGTCCTGGACACGGCGCTCAACGACTGCACGTACTACCTGCAGCAGGCGATGGTGTACATCAACAACAACGCGTACTCAGGGACGAAGCTGAAGGTGATCACGAACCTGTACTACCCGGGGTACGACGCCGACAACGCGCTCAGCAATTGCACCGATCCCGTCACCGGGCAGAAGGTCAACAAGCAGAGCAAGTTCTTGCCCTACCTCGCCAAGATGAACTGGCGCGCCTGCAACTTCGCCCACACGTACGGGTTCGCCTGTGCCGACAGCTTCGCCCAGTACATGGGCGCGGACTATGATTCCAACGGCGACGGCATCGTCGACTCCGAGGGGCTGGCGTACATTCAGGGCGAGTCCGAGGCGGACTACGTCAACCGCATCACCGTCACGCGCCGCTCGACGATTCGCGACGCGAACTACCACTTCGTCAACGCCACCACGAGCTACGATTACATCCAGTCGGACAACACGCACCCGACGTACTATGGTTCGACAATCTGGATCGGCCTGATCGGGGGGAGCGGCTCGGGCTCGGGTGCACCGGACTTCACCGACAGCCAGATCGTCGGCGGGAAGAACCCCTACTGGAACCGGCTGGGCCATGAGCGCATGGGGTGGGCGCTGTCGGTGTACAACCCGGCGACGCCGTGACGCGAAGCTCTTCCCTCGCCCATATGTCGCCATCGCGATGCGGGGGCGGTTCACGCGCCGCCCCCCCGCATCCGCTTCACGGAAGGAACCGGAGCACGAGGAACAGGGGAACGCCGCCGTAGTAGCCTGCCTGGCAGGCGATCTCGGCTACTCGCCGCACCTGTGCCGGGCGCGCGGGTGCCACCCAGGCCGCGAGCAGGGCCACAGCTTCGGCAAGGCCTCGCCACACGCTCGCGTACAGCACCAGGTGGATCGACAGCGTGAGCCAATGGAGGGCGAACGTCGCCAGATACGCGGCGGGCCCGTACAGGTAGTACTCCCCAAAGGTTCCACCATAGGCGATGAGCTGATGCACCCGGAAAAGGGGGAGCGTCGGCACGAGCGCAAAGACAACGAACTTCCCGACCCGGTGGTACCAGAGCGGGCGCGCGCACGCCTGCTTCGCGTGCGCGTAGACCATGTTCGGGTGACGGGCTGCCAGACGCGCGCCATCCACCCCGCCGGGCCCGGCGAGGGCCAACAGGAACGGCGTGGGATCCGCGACCTGCAAACCGTAGCGCAATCGCCGGCCCGAGCGCATCCGCAGCGACAACCCAGGGCCGGGTAAGGGCACGATCCACGGCGAGATTCCCGCGATTGCGGTGCACGGAATCTCCATCCGCAGGTCGCGACGGCGCAGAACTAACTCCACCCCACGCACTTCCACGTCCGCCACGAAGGCGCGCTCGATGAGCCAGGCGGCAAGACCTGGAAGCAGCGCGAAGACGGTTACCAGCCAAAACAGAATGGGCGGCGTGATGGGCGGGTCGGTGAGCACGACAACCAAGACGAGGATCGCCGGGAGGCTCGCTCGGCTGACGGCGAAGAGCGCCGCGGCGATGACCCGCCATGACCTCGGGTACGCGTGCACTTGCCCGTCGGCCCGGCTCTGGTTGACGGAGTTGCTGACCATGGTAAGGCCCCGACGCGGCGTGCGTAGCATGCGCCGCGGGGCCTCTGCCAGGTTTTCCGCGTCGAGGGGGACTGTCCTGAACGAGCTCGGAGATCGCGTTCCACCTTGTTGGGGCAGTGCGACAAAGGTGGAGCGCAACCGCCGGGCGTGCGCGCGTTCGGAACCGAAGAAAGAAGACGGGGGAGGTTGAGCAAGAGCTGCTCGGCGGTCGGCCGCAGATGTGACGGGCCGCCACGCTGGACATGGCGTGGGGCTTCGGTAGAGTCGGGGCGAATGCCGAAGCCGGACACCGGGGTCGGGGCCCCGGACCTCGCATCGTTGGTTGCTGCTGCCGCGCGCCAGCCGGCGCCGGTGTATCTGTTCATCGGCGAACCATTTCAAACCGAGGCTGCGGCCCGCCGCCTGATCGACGTCGTGGTGCCCATCGAGCGGCGCAGCTTCAATCTCGAGACCTACGACGGGCGCACGGCGGCGATCGGCCCGATTCTGGATAGCCTGCGCACCCCTGGCATGTTTCCCGGCACTAAGCTCATCTGGGTGCGCGAGCCGGCTCTCTTCCTGTCCGGTGAGAAACGCTCCGACCTGACCGATGCGCTGTTTGCGGCGTGGCGGGAGGACCGACCTGCGGAAGCGGCGGAGAAACTCCTGTTCCTCGCTGCCCTGGCCGGATGGACGCAGGAGCAGTTCACGGCCGCCGATTGGGTCGCCCTGTCCGCTGCCGAGGTCTCTGCCGTTTTCGGCCGCGTCCTCGACGGCCGCGAGCGCGAGGCGCTGGACGCCGTCCGCGCCCACTGCCTCGAAAACAATCTGACGGTCAACGCGCAACGGGACGACAGCGGCTTGCTGGAGGCGTTTCTGGCCGCGGGCGTTCCGCCCAACAGCGTGCTCGTTTTCACCGCCGCTGCAGTCGATCGCCGCAAGCGCATCGTCAAGGCGATCCACGAGCGCGGCACCGTGCTGGAGTTCACGCTGGCGCGCGAGCGCAGCGGAGCGCTGAGCGCGGAGAGCGTCGGCCAAGTGATCAGGCAGATCATGAGCGGACGGGGCAAGCGGCTGACGCCGGCGGCACAGCGCTTGATCGAACAACAGGCAGGGACGGACCCCGCTCCGCTCGCGTCCGAGCTGGAGAAGCTCTGCCTCTATGTCGGGGAGCGCGCGACCATTGCCGAGGAGGACGTCCGCGCCTGCATGCGCGACCTAGCGGGGTCCTGGATCTTCGATTTCACCAAGGCGCTGGCCCAGCGTCAGGCCGCGACGGCCCTGTGCCTGCTGCGAGCCCTGTACGCCCAGGGCGAGCACCCGGTGCGCCTGCTGGCGCTGATTGCGCGCGAGCTGCGGCTGTTGTTGCTTGCGCGCGACTGTCTGACGGACACCCTGGCGGGCGTCTGGTCACCGGGCACGCCGTTCGCCGTCTTTCGCGACCGCCTGTGGCCGAGACTCAGCGAGGTGCAGCGCGACGCCTTCGGCGGCGTTCACCCCTACGTGGTCTACCTCGCGCTGCAGAACGCCAGCCGGACCAGTACACCCGCCCTGCAGCGCGGCCTGCTGCGGCTGCACGAGCTGGACATCAAGTTCAAGAGCGGCGCCGGCGACCCGCGCCTGCTGCTCGAAGCCTTCGTACTCGAGCTGTGCCGGCCCGGGGTCGAGAGCGGGAGGTCGCAAGCCGAGAGTGGAACGGTGAGCGCTTGTGGAAACACTCCGCGGGACAGGCCCTGAGACCGACGGAAGCGCGGGAGCAATGGTCCCGCCCCGAAGGCCCGGGCCGCCCTCTATCGGTACCATTCTTGAGGGGTGGAACATTGCTCCACCCCGTGAGATTTTTTCGCAAAGTCTGAAAGCGGACAGTGATGAACCCGTCACGTGACGAGCACTGGGCGGCCGAGGCGCTGATGGCCGCGCTGATTCCGGTGCGCTGGATTCCGGCCGCGGTGGTGGGCGTGCCGCTGGCGCTGGTGCGTTTTCTCGCCCACCAGTGCATTCAGTGGGCCGCGGCCCTCGCCTACTACACGCTGATCGGTTTGGTGCCGCTGCTCGCCGGGTTGTTCTCGCTGATGAAAGGAGCGGGCTTTCACCGCGAGCTGACGCCCTACGTGGTGACGACGGTGGGTGCGGGTTCGCCGCAGGTGGCCGGGCGCGTCGTCGATTTCATCGACCGCACCAACGTGCGCGCTGTCGGCGTGCTGAGCGCGATCGCTGCGCTTCTTGCGGTCTTTGGCATCCTCGGCAATGCGGAGATGTGCTTCAACGCCATCTGGGGAGGCGTGCGCGGCCGCTCCCTGCGCCACAAGCTACGCGTTTACAGCCAGGTTGCGGTGGTGGCCCCGCTGCTGCTCTTGTCGGCGCTCGCCCTGACCGCGTTGCTGCAGCCAGGCAGCCGGCTGCACGCGTTTCTCGACGCGTGGTATCTGGGCGGCGCCGTGCTGGTGCTGCTGCGCGTGCTCCCTTATGCCCTGCTGTGGTTCAGTTTCACGCTGCTATACACAGGCCTGCCCAACACTGTTGTGCGCACTCGGTCGGCGATCGTCGGGGCGGTGGTGGCCGGGACGCTGTGGCAGTTCGCGGAGTGGACGTACGTGACCTTCGTCATCCGGCTCGTCCGCTACAGCGCCGTCTACGGCGCCCTCTGGCAGTTGCCGATCCTGCTGGCGTGGATTTACGTCGCCTGGTGCGTGATCCTTTACGGGGCCGAGGTCTCGCGCGCGCATCACGAGGTGGTGGCCCAGCGCCTCACTGTACTCCAGCCCGTACCACGAACACGGGACACGGTGCGTGTCGAATGATCTTCTCCGCAACGCTGCCCATGACGAGGTGCGAGAGACCCGAGCGGCCATGGGTGGAGGTGATGATCAGGTCGACCTGGCGGCGGCGCGCCACGTCCAAGATTTGCTCCGCGGGGTCGCCGAAATCGACGAGCAGCTCGCACTTCGGGTAGCCGCCCAGGCGCGACGCGTGCAGCTCGCGCAACATCTGCATCATGCGCGCCTTGGCCTCGTCGAAGTTGAGCGTGTAAGCCCGCTCGCCGAGCAGGTCGCCGGCCGGCACGTGCACCAAGTGCAGCACGATCAGCGTCCCGTCCGCGTTCTTGGCGAACTGCAGCCCGTATGCGAGCGCGTGGTACGAATTCTCGGAGAAATCGGTTCCGCACAGGATCTTCTTGAACTCGCGCAGCATGGGACCTCCCAGGTTCAGATGCCGGGCGCCAGGTGTCGGGTGAGCAAGAGATCTCCGACGCCCGGCACCTGACACCCGCCACTACTCTAAGCGATGACTCCGTCCTCCCGTAAGCGTCGAATGGCAGTCTGCTCCAGATCGAGCAGCTCGCACAAGATCCGATCGGTGTGCTCTCCCAGGAGCGGCCCGGGCGCGCGGATGCGGCCCGGCGTCGCCGAGAGGCGTACCGGGACGCCATCGAAAATGAGCCGGCGCCCCTCCGGGGCGTCGATTGCCACCCAGTAACCGCGCGCCCGCAAATGGGGGTCGCACGTGCAGAGGTCCGCGGCGTTGGCGACCAGGCCGGCGGCAACGCCTTCGGCTTGCATGGCTTCCATGACCGCCTCGGCCGTTCGCTCCCTCGCCCAGTTTTCGAGCCGGGCGTCGAGTTCGTCTTGATGGGCCAGCCTGCCGGCGAGGGTGGCGAAACGCGCATCCCGCGCCCACGCCGGCGCGCCGAGCGCGCGCACGCAGCCGGCCCATTCTTCCTCCGTGAACACGGCGATTGCGCACCACCGATCGCGTGCCGGGCCGTCGCCGGGCAGGTCGCGGCAGCGGTACACCCCATGCGGAACGGCCGGCCGCTCGGCTGACCGGTTGCCGAGCGGGGGCGAGGCGCGGCCGTGAATCGATGCGGCCGGCGCGCCCGTTTCGAGGCGCTGGACGGTGTCGGCGAGCAGGTCGGGGCCGACGAGCGCCGCGAGCGCCTCGAACTGGGCGAGGTCGATGTACTGGCCCGCGCCGGTCCGCTCGCGGTGCCAGAGGGCGACCAACACGGCCAGCGCCGCGCTGTAGCCCGCCGCCATGTCCGCGTACGAGAACCCCCACCCCGCGGGCTCGCCGCCGGGGTGACGCATGTGCCACGTATAGCCGGCGAGGGCCTGCAGCGTCGGGCCGTAGCTCACGTGGTGCTGGTGCGGGCCGCTGGCGCCGAAGCCCGACATGCTGACGGCGATGATCTCGGGCTTGATCGCGCATAGCGCCGGGTAGTCCAGACCCCAGTTGCGCATCACGCGGCTGCTGAAGTTGTCGATCACGACATCGCAGCAGCGGACGAGATCGCGCACCAACGCCGAGCCGCGCGGGTCGTCCATGTTGACGGCGAGGCTGCGCTTGCCGCGATTCAAATTGCCCCACAGTCCGCCGCGGCGGTCACCGAAATCACCCGCGTCCAACCGCTCCACTTTGATGACGTCTGCGCCGTAATCGGCGAGCATGCGCGTCGCAACTGGACCGGCAACCACCCAGGTGAAATCGAGGACACGAATGCCGTGCAGCGCCTCTCCAATCTCGTCGCTCGTGTCTCGCCTCGCTCCCGTCTCCCGTCTCCCCTCTTCCGTCTCCCGTCTCCCCTCCCCCGTCTCCCGCTTCTCCCTCACCGATCAGCGGCGCGCGCCGCCGCAACCGCCACGGCGTGGCGCTGAAGCGGTACGGTGGACCCGGATACCGGAGCGTGCGATCCAATTCTTCGTGACGGAGGTCGACGAAGAACCCCCGCGCGGCCAGTTGCGGGTGGGCCACCAGCTCGTCGATTGACAGCACGGCGGCGAACGGCAGGCGGCGGAGCTGGGCACTGGCGACGAGGTCGGTGACGGTGTAACGCCGGACCCACTCGTCGAGCACCGCAAACAAATGCTCGTGGTGAGCGCGGCGGTACTCCTGTTCCTGCCAGGCAGGCGCGTCGAGATCGCGCGCCGCGCCGTCCGCATTGACCCATTCGACGAGCGAGGTCCAGTCCCCAGCGCTCGATACGAGCACGTAGCCGTCGCGACACCGGGCGACGCGAAACGCGCGGGTCCAGTGCAGCGTGCCCCGGCGCACCTCGATCTCGCCCGATTGGTGGAAGGTGCCGCTGACGTGTTCGAGAGCGGCCACGACGCTCTCTTGCAAGCTCACGTCTACGAGCTGGCCGTGGCCCGAGCGCCGGCGAACGCGCAGCGCCAGCAGGATGCCGATCGCGGCGTGCAGCGCGGCCACGTGATAGGCTTGCAAGCCGAGCGAGCGCAGCGGCGGGCCGTCCGGATGGCCGTTGACGAACAACATACCGCCCAGCGCCTGGGCGACGATGTCGCAGCTCTTCCATTCGCAGCGCGGGCCGTTCTGGCCGAAGGGTGAAACGGCAGCCACGATCAGGCCGCCGCGGCGGGCCGCCACACTGGCGTAGTCGAGTCCACGCCGCGCCAGCTCGCCTGGTGTGCCGGTGACGACGAGGACGTCGGCCGTGTCGAGCAGCGCGGCAAACTGCGCGCGGTCGCGCGCGAGGTCGAGGACCAGGCTGCGCTTGTTGGTGTTGTAGTGCCAGAAGAACAGACTGCGGTCGCGCCCCGCCAGGCCCTCGTAGAAGGGGCCGATGTCCCGTGCCGGATCGCCGCCGGGAGGCTCGACCTTGATCACGTCGGCGCCCAGGTCGGCGAGCAGCTTGCCGCAATACGCGCCGCGTTCGTCGGCCAGGTCGAGAATGCGCACGCCAGCCAGCGGTCCCGCGTTCGTCTCGCTGCCGGATCGGCTCGTCTCACAACCCCGCGGAGTGATGTGTCTCGTCCTCTTCGGTGGCTGCTTCCGCTGCCATGAGACGTGCCGCCGCAGTGCGCCACCAGGTCTCGAGCACGACACCGAGCGACGCGCCGAACTCGCGCAAGCGCTTCTCGTCACTGGTGTCGAACGCCGCGCCGCCGGCTTTGTTCAAGAGCTGGACGGCCGCAAACACTCTGCCGCGGGAGTCCGTGATGGGAACGCACAAGATGCTGCGGGTCCGGTAGCCGGTCTGCCGGTCGACCTCGCGGTTGAACAGCGGGTGCCCATAGGCATCGGGGATGTTGAGCGTCTCGCCCGTCGTCGCCACGTGGCCGGCGATGCCCGTGCTCAAGGGGATGCGGATTTGGAGCGGCCGCTCGCCTTCGCTCTGCGCGACTTGCGACCACAGCTCGCCCCGCTCGCTGTCGACCAGGAAGAGGGAGGCGCGGTCGGCGTGCAGGATCTCGCCCACCTTGAGCGTGAAGGCTTCGAGGAATTGCTCCAGCATGCTCTCGAACGCCTCGTGCTTGCTCATCTCCACGACGCGCAGGAACTGCTGGCATTCGGCGGTCGCCTGGTTCATCAGCGTGATGAACTGATCCACCGACATCCCTTTCACCCGGCTGGTGAGTTCGCCCTTGCGGTTGTTCTGCGCCAGCATGTCCATCATATGCTGCGTGTTCGAGATCACCGCGTTGGTGAACGACGTGAGCCGCCCGTCTTCCAGGTGGATGACCCGGTCGGCGACGTCCAGGATGCGGTTGTCGTGCGTGACCAGGAGCACGGTCACGCCCTGCTGCTTGGCGAGGTCGTGCATCAGGCGCACGACCTCGCGGCCCGACTCCCGGTCGAGCGACGCCGTGGGCTCGTCGGCGAGAATGATCTTCGGGTAGCTGACCAGGGCGCGCGCGATGGCCACCCGCTGTTTTTGACCGCCGGACAACTGGTTGACGTAGTGATGGGCGCGATTGCCCAAGCCGACGGCCTCGAGCATCGCGAGCGCACGCCGCTGCGCGTCGCGGCGCGACACCTCGGAATGCAGTTGGAGCGACATCTGCACGTTCTGCGCGGCGGTCAGGCAGTCGAGGAGATTGTGGGCCTGGAAGATGTAGCCGATGCACTTCCGCACCTCGACCAGGACATCGCCGTTCGCCCTGCGCAGTTGATGGCCGAGGACTTCGAGACTGCCGTCCTGCGCCGAGCGCAGCGCGCCGATGAGCGTCAGCAGCGTGGTTTTGCCCGAGCCGGACGGGCCGGTGACGATGACGATCTCGCCGGTGTGAATCTCGGTCGTGACGTCGAAGAGGATCTGTTTCCGCAGCGCGCCTTCACCGAAGTGGTGATTGAGGCCGCGAATCTGGATCGGCGCCGAGTTGTTCATGCCGGCACGTCCTAAAAAATTTCCGCCGGATCGGCGGAGCGGATCTTGCGCAAGGCGAACACGCCGGACAGCGCGCACATGACGATCGTGACGCCGAGCACCAGCAGCGCGACCTGCAGCGTGAGCTGCATCGGCAGGTTGGTGGCGTTCTCCGTGACCCGGTACAGCCTCAAGCAGATCAGATACCCCGGAATGTACCCCAAGACCGCCAGAATCAGCGCTTCCTGCAAGACCACCGAGAACAGGTAGCGGTTGGGGTAGCCCATCGCCTTGAGCGTGGCGTACTCGGCCAGATGGTCCGACACGTCGGCGAAGAGGATCTGATACACGATGATGGCGCCCACCACGAAGCCCATGATGACGCCGAAGGCGAAGACGAAGCCGATCGGTGTGCAGCTCTCCCAGAAATTTTGCTCGCGCTTGATCAGCCCGTCCATCGTCAGCACCGTGACATCGTTGGGCAGGTGGGCGGCCAGGGCATCGCGGAGGACGACGGGGTCGACGCCGGGTCGCAGGCGGATCAAGCCGAAGTCAATGACCCCCGGCTCGCGGAGCGGGAAGATGCGGAGGAAGTTGAGGTCGCTGGTGACCAACGTGCCGTCGATCCCGAAGGACGTGCCGAGCTGGAACAGGCCCTCGACCGTCACACGGCGGTGTGCCACCTCGGCGCTCACCGTGCGTCCGGCTTGCAACTCGGCGGCGACCGGCCCGTACTCGGGGCGCGAGGCCGCATCGAACAGCACGATGTCGGGCTTTCGTATCACGTCGAGCTGTTGGACCACCTCGGGGATGGTGAGCGCGTGGTCCGTTGGATCGATCCCGAGGATGAAGATCGTGCGCGTTTCCGAGTTGAATGGATTGCGCCACAGGGTCAGTCCGGCGTACACGGCGCTCACCGACTCGACGCCGTCGAAGCTCCGGGCCTGGTAGAGCCGGCGCCGCGAGAAGCTGGCGGGCTGGGCGAGGAAGGGGAAGTCCGGACTGATCACGACCAGATCCGCAGCCATGTAGCGATGGAGCCGGACGGCACTGTCGAGCATGGCGTTGCGGAATCCGAGCTGCATGAAGATCAGCGTGACGGCAAACGTCACCCCGGCCACCGCGACCAGCATCCGCAGCTTCTCGCGTTTCAGTTGGAGCCAGGCGAGGGGAATGCCGAAGGTCATGATCGGACGCGTGGTCGCCGCCGCGCTCGCGGGGTCGGCCCCTTGTGCCGGTGTCAAGGCGTGATGGCGACGTCGACTTGCAGGTGCGTCAACCCCGCCACTTGTTCGGGATCGTCCAAGAGAATCTCGACCTCTACCACCCGCGCGTCCGTCCTGGCCGCCGGGTCGGTGGCGAGCACGTCCTGCTTGCCGATCTTGAGGCCGATCCGGTCGACTGTACCGCGCACTTCGCGAGCCAGCGCCGGGCTGGTGATCACCGCGCGCTGGCCGAGCCCGACGCGGCCGACATCGGTTTCGTACACCTCCGCGACCGCGTACATCTCGTCGGTCTGGCCGAGCTCCACGATGCCCCGGGGCCCGACCCGCTCGCCGGAGCGGGCGTGGACCTTGAGCACCTGACCGGTAATTGGCGCCCGCACGACCGCGTGCTCCAGCTCGGCCGTGGCGCGCTCCAGCTCGGCGCGCAAGACGTCGCCCTGCGTCCGCCAGTCATCGCGTTCCGAGACCGAGAGAATGCCATCGCGGTAGAGTTTTTCCCGGCGGTCGTATTCGGTTTGCCAGTGCTTCACCTCCGCGTCGAGGCGCCGCACCATCGCTTCGCGGGCGGCCAGCGTGTCGAGAATCGCGATGACCTGACCGGCCTCCACGCGATCGTTATCGTCGACCAGAAGCTTGGAGATCACGGGGGAAGGCTCCGATGGGCCGGCAACGGTGATGACGCCGTCCTTCGGCTGGATCCGGCCGAGCGCCGTGATGGCGTCGTTGCGCGGCGCTGCGGGCGCCGCGGCATCCGGTGGGCGATCGGGCTCAGCCGCGCTGCGGAACGGGACAAGCATCGCAGGCAGCGCGATGGCGTACGCCAACCACCATGATGGCCGCTTTTGCGAGCGACCCGCCTGCCGGGGGGTCCAGTCGGTCCTCGATGCCTGCCTTGCCCTGCGGTTCACGTTGAACCCCCGATGCCCGATCCCCAGCGAACCATTATGCTCGCGGATGATCTGGCCACAGCCGAATTGTCCCGTTTATGTTAGTGCCATTACCAGATTATGTTGTGCCATTACCAGAGCCCGACGTCTCCCACAATGATTGCCGATCTTCTAGCAGGGCTCCCATGTGCCGTGGACGGGCGGCGGCTCACCGGGCGCTCCTGGATGTTGCCTCGCGTGCGAGGACAGGGCGGCCTTTTTCACGGCAATGCACAGGAGGGTGGCGCGGACCGCGAAGGCTCCCTTCGCGAATGCCCAGCGGGCCAACTCGCCGAAGACGGGCCGCCGTGCTTCGTGCGTGTCTACCATCGACGCGATCGCCCCGCACGCCAGCACCAGGATGCCAACCATCGCCCACAACACGGGAGCCAATTCAGCCGTGAAATCGATTGCCATCATTGTCGTCTCCTCCTCCCGTCGTCTTGATGTTCGCGGAGACGGCAAGCCATGCGCCATGCCGCGGCCGTTGGGATTCGTGGCGTTTGCCACGAGCGGCCCGGGGTGATGCTAACCGCCGACAGCGGTGAACCGCTTTGGTCGCCTAGCAGGGCCAACCATCGTTGGCGTCATCTGTGCTCAGCTGGCCATGTGGATGGGGCGGTGCTGGTGCGGGTCGTCGGGCGGGCGCAGGCGCAGTTCCACGCAGCGACCTTTACCACCGACCTTCACCCTCTCCCCGCGAAAAAGATGCGGGGCGAGGGAGATGGAACAGCTCCCCGGGGACGACTGAGGCCAGACTTCCGGTGAGCTGTACTGAGCGACATCAGGTTGCGGGCTGACGCTTCTCATGCCCGCCCTGGCGCAAAGCCGGTAACTAATCCCAGAAATTAGTTTTTGGAAAGGGGCAACGGCGGGCTCGGTACGCCCCACGGACGCAACTCCGCTGCCCGCAGACGCGCACCACATCGAGGCGGGCAGGCGCTGGGCGGACGTGGAAGTGTAGACGTGTCCGCGGCACGGATCGGCATGCGGGCATTGGTGACGGGATCGACGGGACTCCTCGGGTACGCTCTCGTCGAGGAGCTCCTCGCACAGGGGCACACCGTTCGCGCCATGGTGCGCGCCGCGAGCAACCGGTCGCTCATCGACCGGCTCGACGTGGAAAAGGTCACCGGCGAGTTACGCGACCCCGCGTCGCTGCGCGCGGCGGTCAAGGGCTGCCAATGGGTCTTCAGCGTCGGCGCGCTGTTTTGGTCCGAACGCGTGCAGGACCTCTACGATGCCAACGTCCTCGGCCAGCGCCATTTCATGGAGGCCAGCGCCGCCGCCGGTGTGGAGAAGTTCATTCACGTCAACGGCGTCACCTCGGTCGGTCACAGCCAAAACGGCGACCTGCTCGATGAGGAGTCCGTGCTCAACCTCCTGCACATGGCCAACCACACGGAAATTTCCCTCTTTCTCGGCTACGTCGAAACGCTGAAGGCGGCTGTGCGCGGCTGCCCGGCGCTCAACGTCGCCCTCACCTTCCTCCTCGGGCCGAACGATCCGATCCCGTCGCCTTCGGGCCAGTTGATGGTGGCGTACGCCAACCGCCGCGTGCTCGGCTATCCGGCCGGCGGGCTGAACTTCATCGACGCGCGCGATTGCGCCAAGGGCCTCATCCGCGCGGCGGAGAAGGGACGCGTTGGCGAGCGCTACATCATCGGGAACCGGAACATGCGCTTCCGCGATTTCTTCCGCCTCATCGAAGAGGTCAGCGGCATTCCGGCCCCACGCCTCCCGCTCCCGCACCAGCTCCTCTATCCGGTGGGAATCATCGCGCCCGTGATCTCGCGTTACATCACCCACCGGCGCCCGATCATGAGCATCCCGCGCGTCCGCATGTCGCCCCTCACGTACCACTACAATGTTCAAAAGGCCGTCGACGAGCTGGGCCTGACGTTTCGCGATCTCAGAGAAAGCATCCGGGACACGCTGCGGTGGTTCCGGGACCACGGATACATCACGAACAAGAAGAGCCTCGCGGCACTCAGTGGGCTGTAGGATCGGCAGGGCAAGACCACGCAGGGAGGGCGAACATGAACAGCGCGGGCAACGGCAAGCGCGGGCGAGAGCGCATCGCGGAGCTGGAACGCAAGTTCCCGGACTTTCCCCACGCCGCCATCGTCAAGGCGGACGTCTTCCGCGAAGGCATCGCGTGGACGCCCGACCTGAACGTGATCGGCCGCTGGGCCGTGCCCCATACCCACATGATCTTCGACTGGGACCACGACCACCTCGACGACAAGATCGAGGTGGAAGAAGGCTGGATGCTCATCCCGGCCGTCTTTCAGTTCCGCGACGGCACCTCGACCATCGTCAAACTCGCCGCCGACAGCCCGTACCAGATCAAGATCCTGCCCGGCGATGCGCGCTTCGCGCTATGCCGCGACGGCGAGGAAATCGAAGAAGTCTTCTTCGAGGCGCGCCCGCAGTGGTTCACCCGGCGCACCTCGGACGGCACGTTGATGTGCAAGGTCGTCTCCACCGCCGGGCGCCACTGCATCTTCGCCATCACGCTGCTCAGCTACTGCCAGTACTTCAAGGACAACGAGCAGTGCGTGTTCTGCTGCATCGTGCCGTCGGTCGACCACGCCCGCGAGCTCGGGATCGAACGCACGCTCAAGCCGACCGTGCAGCGCGTGCTCGAGGTCTACCGGGCGGCCAGCGAGGAGCACCCCATCGGCCACTTCAACCTGACCGGAGGCGGTCTGCTCGACCGACACCGCGAGGCCGCGCTGTATGCCGGTTTCCTCGAGGCAATGCACCGCCACCTCGAAGGCAACGACACACCGTGGCACGTGATCACACAAGCCTTACCTGAAGACGACCAGAAGCGGGTCGTGGAAGCGGGACGCGGCAATATGACGCTCTGCCACCCGCTGGAGGTGTGGGAAGAGCGGCTGTTCCCCGTTCTGGTCCCCGGCAAAGCTCGACACGTCGGCCGCCAGGAGTGGATTCAGGCAACCCTGCGCGCCGCCAGCCTGCTCGAGCCCTGGCGCGCCACCACCACCATCGTGGCGGGGTGCGAGACCGTCCCGCCCGACGGGCTGCCCACGATCAGCGCCGCGGTGAAGTCGATGAGAGAATACCTCACCTTCTTCCTGGAGCACGGTGTCCTGCCGCGCTTCACGTTCTGGACCCCCGCGCCCGGATCGCCGTGGGAACACGTCCCGCCGCCACCGACGGAGTACTTCCTGGAAATCTCGCAACTGCAGCGCGAGCTGTACCAAACGCACAACGCGCCGCTGCCGAAGA
>JBBITY010000022.1:12827-18154 GCA_037440565.1 Desulfurellales bacterium | reverse complement strand
GGCGATGCCGTCCCCGCCGTTTGCCTCCGCCACACAACCAGTGACTGTGTAATCCATCCCCTGCAGGGTCACGCCGTTCTTGCCGTTTGCCGAAGCCACGCAGTCGACCAACTCGTGCCCCATGCCCATGAGGTTGAAGCCGACGGCTCCATTCCCCCGCGCCGTGTTGCCGGCGCCCGGCACCCCGATGAGGGCGTGCTGCCCCATGACGAAGTACCCGAAACGACCGTTGTCGACCGCTTGCGTGCCTGAGATTTGAAACCCGCTGCCGGTCACGGCAAAGCCGTCGCGGCCAGCACCCCGCACCTCGGTCGATTCGATTTCGTACTCGTTGCCGCCGACTCGAACGCCGTCGCGCCGGCTGTCCCGCACGATCAGATCCTTGATTTGCGCCAGGCCGTCCCTGCCCGCGGCGATCACCCCATCGTGGAACCCTTCGATCACCGCTGGACCGCCACTGCTGATCACGTGCGCCCCGCCGGGTCCTCCCGCGACGATCCACACGCCGGTTCCACGCCCCTTGCCGCGCAGCGTCTTCCCCCGCAAATCGATCACCACGCCGCGGGGGGCGCGGACGGCGCGCACGATCAAGCCGTCGCTCGGACAGGGCATCGTCGCCACGGGATCGTTGGTGAGCGCGACATCGCTGACTACCGTATCGCCGCACGCGCAGGGAACATCGCGTCCCTTGACGTCGTCTCCGCACGACTTCGCGTGCGCACGAGCCAGACCGAACACCACCACCAGCACACACCCGGCAACCACGCCTGAACTGAAAAACGATTGCACCGCGAAGAGGCGGAGACGCAGAAAAGACGCGGATCTTCTTTGAAGAACTTCGCCGGATGTCGACGTCATCAGGATGGTCTTCGCACTCGTTCCGAGAAAACTCCCTCGCACTGGTCTCTCTGTGTTCTCGGCGCCTCCGCGGTGACCATTTTCCTTCGCATTGGGCCTGGCGTTCGGTCTCTTACGCCAGCCTCCCCTTGAACGACGAATCAGAACCTACATTAGTGGCTCCCCTCTCTTCGTGTCAATCGCTGCCCGCCCGCTGGCAATTGCATGTCTGCGCGCATCCGCGCTATCGTCCGGCTGTTCGGCATGACGCCGTCGCACGCAAATGCGCTCCCGGAGGTCGTGCGCCGGGAAAGATCGACGGAGGAGGTGTTGCACGCCATCGACGAGCCCTTTGTCGGCGCCTTTGAGCATGCGCCCATCGGCATGGCGCTGCTCGCGCCCGACGGGCGGCCGCTCCGCGTCAACCGCGCCCTCTGCGAGATGTTGGGCTACAGCGAAGCGGAATTGGTGTCAGGAACGGTCGGCGGCCTCACCTATCCGGATGAAGATGCCGCAGGACAGGCGCGGCTGCGGCACCTGGTGAACGGCGAGATTGGGCCCTACCACATCGAGAAGCGGTACATTGCCCGGGACGGGCATGTGCTGTGGACGCTCACCAGTCTCTCGCTCCTCCGCGACGCCGCCGGCGCGGCCCGCTATGTGATCGTGCACGTGCAGGACATCAGCGCGCGCAAAGAGATGGAAAAAATCCTGCACGACCGCGAAGAGCGCCTGCGCGTGTTCTTGGAGCAAATGCCGGCCGTGCTCTGGACGACGGACGTCGACTTGCGCTTCACCTCCGGCCGGGGCCGAGGTCTCGTCGAGCTTGACCTACAGCCGGATCAGGTCGTGGGCACGACCGTCGGCGAGTATTTGCAAACGGACGATGCCGGCGCGCTGCCGGTGGTTGCGCATCGGGCTGCGCTCCGGGGGGAATCCGTGTCCTACGAGACGGACGTGCAAGGCCGCGCCTTTCAGTGCCACGTGGGGCCGTTCCGCGACGCGGATGGGCGGATCATCGGGACGATCGGACTTGCCATAAACGTCACCGAGCAGCGGCAAGCCGAAGCGGCGCGGCGGGAGAGCGAGGCGCGCTTCGCGAACGCGTTCGAGCATGCACCCGTCGGCATAGCCATCTCAGATCCCGACGGGCACCCGCTGCGGGTCAATCGGGCTTTATGCGAGATGCTCGGTTACTCCGAGGAGGAGCTGCGGCTGAAAAAGGCCGCGGAGCTGACCCACCCCGACGATCGGCACCTGACGACCGAGCCGCGGCGTCGTCTCGTGGCCGG
Source organism: Desulfurellales bacterium (assembly GCA_037440565.1). Classification (GTDB taxonomy): domain Bacteria; phylum Desulfobacterota; class Binatia; order HRBIN30; family CADEER01; genus JBBITY01. The sequence goes on along the minus strand of JBBITY010000022.1, from coordinate 16,025 downwards.
CGAGATTGCCCGCTATCACGTGGAGAAGCGCTACCTCCATCGGCTCGGACACGCCGTGTGGGTTTCGCAGAACGTCTCGGCGGTGCGCGACGGCAGCGGCCGCACCCTGTACCTCATCGCCCAGACCCAGGACGTCACTGAACGCCGGCGCATGCTGGAGGCGCTGCAAGAAAGCGAGGCGAAGTTCCGCACGCTGGCCGAGACTGTGGGGGCGGCAATCTTCATCTTTCAAGGCGAGCGGCTGCGCTACGTCAATCCGGCCGCCGAGGCGATCACAGGTCAATCGCGCGCCGCGCTCTTGGAGGGCGGATTCTGGCAGATCGATCCGCATTTTTACCCCGTCGCCGACAGCCCCGGCATCGCGAGCGCGACGGCCGCGCGCCACCTCATCCGCTACGAGGTCCGCCTGCGCCACCGCTCCGGCGAGTTTCGGTGGCTGGACTTCACGGCAGGTGTCACGGAATTCGATGGACAGCCCGCGGTGATCGGAACGGCCTTCGACATCACCCAGCGCAAGCGCGACGAGCGCGCTTTGCGGGAGCAGGCGCACATCATCGACCAGATACACGACGCGGTCATCGGCACCGACCTGGCAGGCTATATCACTTCGTGGAACCGCGGCGCCGAGCACATGTTCGGGTATACGGTTGACGAGGCCCTCGGCAAGCACATGTGGCGACTCTGCAGGGAAGAGCGGCGCGACATTCTGGAGCGCGAGGTCATGCTGCCGCTGCGGGAACGCGGCACCCACGAGCTGGAGATCGAGCTGCAGCGGAAGTCCGGCGAGATGTTTCCGGCCCACCTGTCCATGACGCTCCTGACCGACGATCGGGGCGTGCCGTCCCGCCTCATTGGCTACTGTGTCGACATAACCGAACGCAACCGGGTGGAAGAAGCGATGCGCCAACACCAAGCCCAGCTCGCGCACGTGTCCCGCGTCAGCGTGATGGGTCAGATGGCGGCTGGGCTTGCACACGAACTCAACCAGCCCCTAACGGCGATCGTCAGCTACACGCGGGGGTGCGCGCACCGCATACGCTCCCGAAGCGGCAGGGCCACCAAGCTGCGGGAGGCCATGGAAGAGGCTGCCGCTCAAGCCGAGCGCGCGGCTGACATCATCCGCAGCCTGCGCACCATGATCGGCAAAGGTGAGCCGCGACGCGATTGGAAGGATGTCAATGCGCTCGTCCACCAGGTTCTGCCCTTTGCAGAGGCAGAGACGCACCTGCACGGTGTTGCGGTGCGGCTGGAGCTGACTCCACACCTGCCGCGCGTACAGGTCGACGGCATCCAGATCGAGCAGGTGATCCTGAACCTGGTGCGCAACGCCGTCGACGCGATGCAGGAGACCGCCTCGGAGCGGCGCACACTCATCATCAGTACGGCCAAGAGCGCGGGCGATCGCGTCGAAGTTGCGGTCCGCGACGCGGGTCGCGGGTTCCCTCCCGAGATCGCCAGCCACATTTTCGAGCCGTTCTTCACGACCAAGTCCAATGGCCTCGGGATGGGGCTGTCGATCAGCCGCTCGATCATCGAAGCACACGGCGGCAATCTTTGGGCGAGTGCGAACGCGGACGGAGGGACCACCTTTCACTTCACTTTGCCGGCCGGTGAGGGGAAGCGGGATGCGAGGCCCTGAGCCGACGGTATTCGTCGTCGATGACGACCCGGCCATGCGCAATTCGCTGTGCTGGTTGATCGAGTCGATCGGCCTGCCGGTGAAGACGGCTGCGAGCGCCGCGGAGTTTCTCCGCTCGTACGCGGATGCACCGGGCTGCCTGGTGCTCGATGTGCGCATGCCGGGCATGAGCGGGCTCGAGCTGCAGGCCGAGCTGGCGGCGCGGCGCGTCTGCCTGCCCATCCTCGTCATTACCGCCTATGCAGAAATACCGCTCGTGGTGCGTGCCATGAAAGGGGGAGCGTTCGACTTCATCGAAAAGCCTTTCAACGATCAGACCCTGCTCGATCGCATCCGCAAGGCGATCAGCGCCGACGCCGAGGCACGCCGCATCCGCGACGAACAAGACGCCGTGAAGCGCCGATTGGCCCAACTCACCGCTCGCGAACGCGCCATTATGGAGGGCGTCGTCGCGGGAAAATCGAACAAGATGATCGCGTACGAGCTTGCGCTCAACATCAAGACCATCGAGCACCACCGCTCCCGGCTCATGCAAAAGATGCAGGCGAACTCGCTGGTGGATCTCATTCGATTCTCCGTGATTGCCACCGAGCCTTATTGAGGATTGAGGCCAAACCGGGGATTGGCGCCCCAAACACCCCAGCAGCCCCCTAGGGAAAACCCTGAGTTGGGTTAGGGTAATTCCCCGATTTCCAACGCCCCCGCCTGCTGGTAATATGCGCCGCGCTACCGCCAACGACCGGCTATCTGAGCGATGTGGGCGATATAGTGGTGGTCGGATGATCCGGGAGGCTGGGAGATCCGCGAGCCTCGGACATTTCGTCACAAGGTGAGGAGGGGGGCTGCTATGGGAAGGAGTGAAGCCGATACGAATTGCGCCGCTTCCGTCGAACGGAAGCAAGCACCAGGCGAGAAGCCCGCAGCCACAACACGTGCCCAGTCCCGCTCAATCCGATCTGGCGCAAACAAGCGAGCTGCGGCAGAAGGCGTCGAGTCCAGGGTCACTTGGGACGAGGTATAGCCCAGGACCAGCTCGGCGCGGGAGGCGCTGGCCGCCGGCCCACCGTCGCTCTCCCAAGGCGGCAAGAGCCCCAGCGGCCACTCCGTGGTGAAAAAGTGCGCACGCCATGAGATCGCGCGGCATGTCTGTGGGCGGAGAGAGCTGCTCTTCACGTCATGGCCGACGGCGCATCGCAACCCGTTGCGACGACGGGCCGCGATTGCGCGGTGCGACCGTTGCCCGCAGTCGCCACGCCCGCCTCGATGTGTTACAACGCGCCACCTTGCTGCGATGCACGGCGCTGATGCTTGCGATTGCCTCGGTGCTCCCGGGCTGTGAGTCAGAAACCAGATCGGCAAGCATCGTGTTGATTACGCTGGACACGTTACGGGCCGACCATCTCACCTGTTACGGATATGCGCGGGAGACATCGCCTCGCATCGACGCGTTCGCCCGAAGAAGTACGCGCTTCGCCAAGGCCTATGCAACCGCTCCTTGGACCGTACCGACGCACGCCTCGATCTTCACTGGATTATTCCCGTTCGAACACAGCGCCCAT
>JBBITY010000022.1:5267-12725 GCA_037440565.1 Desulfurellales bacterium | reverse complement strand
GACGCCGGCTATCGAACCGCCGCGTTCGTCGCCAACTCGGGGTATCTCTTACCGCGATTTGGGTTCCATCAAGGCTTCGAAACGTACGTCGTCAAGAGACACTACGGCAGCCAGTTGAATTCCAGCATCTTCGACTGGCTGCGGAAGAACGGCAAGAAGCCCTTCTTCCTCTTCCTCAATTACATCGACACTCATCGGCCGTACAACATTTCGCCCCGTCAAGGCTCGCTTCCCGCACCCAGTCGTGAGAGTCCAGGGCACCTGCTCGACCTGCTCTACCATCACGTCATGGGGTCATCCGCCGAGGCTCCCTCCTCCCTCGCGCAAGCCGTCATCGACCAGTACGACACCGCGATTGCCAACGTCGACCACAGCATCGGCGAGCTGCTGGATTTTCTGACGGAGCACGATCTGTTCGACGATGCGATGATCATCTTGACCTCGGACCACGGCGAGTACTTCGGAGAGCATCGCCTGGTCGAGCACTCGAAGGACGTCTACGAGGAGGCGCTCCGCGTGCCGCTGATCATCAAACTGCCCAATCAGCAAGTCAGCGCTGTGGACGAGCGCCCGGTTTCGGCTGTCGACCTCCCTCGCCTGATTCTCGATCAGCTCCCGGCGGAAATCGCCGACCGGGCCCGGCGGGTATTTCCGTACCGGGTGGGAAATCACCCGATCATCGCCGAGAACTACTTCTCGCGATTGAAGGATCTTCGACACCCCGTGTGGGGGGCGCGGTTCGACCGCGCGCGCACCGCCTTCTACTCGGACCAGTACAAGTACATCCGATCAAGCGACGGGCAGCATGAGCTCTACGACCTGGGGCACGATGCGGCGGAGCAATCGAACCTGATCGCGCACCGGCCCGAGGTCGTGCGCCGACTCACCAGGGAGCTAGAGGACTTTCAGCGCAACGGATCCGCCTCGCCGGGAGAACCGGTCAAGACCCTGCCGGAAGAAGCCCTCGAGCAGTTGCGGGCCCTCGGGTACCATTAGGGGGGCGTTCCCGCGAGAAGATTGAGTGGTCCCAACGGGACTCGAACCCGTGTTACCGACGTGAGAGGCCGGTGTCCTAGGCCACTAGACGATGGGACCGTTCGGGGTGATCGGACGCGGCTGCTGTGTCGCCGTTACAACCGCCGCTTCATTGCCGACCCGGGGCGGGGTTTAGGTCCCGCCCCGGGCCGCTTCGCGGCTCTGTGCAACAGTGGCTGAGGAGGTAGGACTCGAACCTACAATCGCCTGATCCAGAGTCAGGTGGCTTACCAATTAGCCGACTCCTCATCACAGCCGCGACCGATCGGACATTTAGGCAGGTGACGGATCGAAGTCAACCCCATCGGCGCCCGGCACGCACCCGGGCCTGCTGCCCAACGCGTGTGCACCTGCCCACATCGTGCGCAACAGCACATGCGGCACAAACGGCGCCACGAAACCCACGCGCCGGCCGCGGCCCTGGCACATCAGGTGCTCCAGCACAACAGTGCAGACGTATCCCTCTTGCGTCTGACCATCCGATGGCGGAGGGCCGCAGCGCGAGCCCAAAAGCTGCGGCTCTCCGTTCCCCTCGGTCGCACTGACGCCCCGCCTCCCGCGCTCGGATCAGGGCGCGGAGCGAGCATCCAAATGGAGAAACGCGGCACCGCCGCCGCCGGACGCATCGTCGAGCAGGAAGCGGACCGCCGCTGCCAGTTGTTCGGCCGTTATTCTTTGGCCGCCGAACGCAACGTCATCGGACTCCACCACCGCGCTCACCCGCACCAGCGGCCCAACGGCTTTCGCCAGGCCAGTGGTCATCGTCAATAATCCTCGGCGGGTCGCGCGATCTGTTATCGACGCGGTCGCGGGACGCCCGGTCGCAACCACGTGCACGATGCGGCCGCCGCCGGCGCTCGCCATGCGCGGCGCTACGCATTGAGCGAGAAAGAACGGGGTCCGCAGCCAGGTATCCAGCGCCGTGTGCCACGCCGCCTGATCGAGATCTTCGAACCGCCGCGGAGGCGCCGCGGGCGGCTGGACGACGAGCCCGTAGAGCGAGCCTGCGGTTCTCCAAAGATCTTCCACCGTCCGCTCGATCTGCTCCCTCGAATGCAGATCACCGGCGACGATTTCGACGGCGCCTCCCGATCGGACCAGCGCTTCGATTGCCTGCTCGGCCGCCAGGGCCTGTTCCGGCGCACTGTGCAACAATACCCGGGCGCCGGCCTCAGCCAGGCTCCTGGCGATGGCGGCGCCCGCAGCAGGTGCGCCGGCGCACACCCAGACACTTCGTCCGCGCAACCCCATCAGCCGCACGATAGGGAATCCCCGGCGGCCGGCGCAACCACCCCCGACTCAATTCAGAGGCCCCTGATCGCGCGCCGGGCCTCGCAAGGTTGCGGCCTTCTGTTTCCCCATCCCTCCGCCTCCGCTCGCCGCAAAGCACCGCGCGAGGCCAGGATGGTGCCCGCTCAGGCGCGGCGCTTCTCGTGTAATCCGTTCGATCCGTCGTGACTCATCCCCCGGCCGCTTCGGATTACGGGCGGCGCCGGCGGAGGGCTAGTTTCTTCAACATGGGCGAGCGGTTCGGCGTCGCCGAAGACTGGATCGAGCGGCCACCTCATCGACGCGGGACGCTGACCGCGCAGTCGGGTGTCAGGTGTCGGGCGCCGGGCGGGCGAACCCCGCGCGGTGAGGTGGCACACCGCTCAGTGGTCGCTGGTTCCCTAGTCACATCGCTACTGTACGCGCAGGACGATCTTGCCGAAGTGCTCGCTGGCCTGCATGGCACGGTGCGCTTCGGCAGCCCGATCGAGGGGCAGGACGCGGTCGATCACGGGGCGTACGCGCCCGGCCTCAAGCGCCGCGCCGAAGCGACGCAAAAAGGCGTCGACGATCGCCGCCTTGTCGGCGTTGCTGCGGCCGCGCAGGGTCGAGCCGATGACCCGCAGGCGCTTGAGCAGCAGTGAGGCGAGGTCCAGTTCCCCGCGCGTGCCGCCGATGAGCCCGATGACCACCAGTCGCCCATCGACTGCCAGCGACGCGAGATTCCCTGTCAGGTACCGGCCTCCCACGCAGTCGAGGACGACGTTGACTCCGGCTCCGCCCGTGGCATCGCGGACGGCCGCCGCGAAATCCCCACTGCGGTAGTTGATCGCCGCATCCGCGCCGTGGTCCCGGCAGCGCTGACACTTCGCCTCGCTCCCCGCCGTGACCAGCACCCGCACCCCGGCCTCTTTGCACAGGCTGATCGCGGCGGTCCCGACACCGCTGCCGCCGCCGTGAACGAGCACGCTCCCCCCGGCAGGCACTTCGCCGAGGAGAAAGATGTTCAGGAAGGCCGTCAAGAACACCTCCGGCATCGCGCCGGCTTCCTCATCTGAAAGCCAGACGGGCACGTGCATGGCCGAACCGGCGTGAACCACGGCTTCCTCCGCATACCCACCCCCCGGCAGGAGCGCCATCGCCCGGTCGCCGGTCCGCCAGCCGCGCACGTTGGCCCCCACCTCGACCACCTCACCGGCACATTCCAAGCCGAGGATCGTCGACGCACCCGGAGGTGGCGGATACAACCCTTGCCGCTGCAGCAGATCGGCGCGATTCACCGCGGTGGCGCGCACGCGAATGCGAATCTCGTCTGGCCCGAGACCCGGCCGCGGCACGTCGCCCACTCGCAGCACCGTCTCGTCACCGGGCTGATCGAACACAATCGCTCTCATGTCAGCTCCTCGTCTCTCGTCGTTCGTATCTGCTCGCCCTGAGCTTGAAAAGCCGTCCGCTTGAATCAGCCGCGCCTGAGGTGCCTAATGGGGCACGGTGCCATGCCGGAATCGGAGAGAACGCGCCCAGGCCCGGATGGTTCTCTCCACGCAGGGGCGCGGGGGCGCCAGCCCTGCGTCGGGTGGGGTTCGTCGTGCCTCTGTGGTGAAAGTCTTGTTCGGATCGAGATGAAGAGCGATGATTAACACCCTGGTCATGATCCTGGCCGGCGGCCGCGGCGAACGGCTTTATCCGCTCACGCGCGACCGCGCCAAGCCGGCCGTCCCGTTCGGCGGGCGGTACCGGATCATCGACTTCGTCCTCAGCAACTTCATCAACAGCGGTTTCTTTCGCATCAAGGTGTTGACCCAGTACCGGAGCAACTCGCTGCTCATCCACCTGGCGCGCGGCTTCAACTTCGGCTCGATGACCGAGCATTACGTCGACGCCATTCCGGCCCAGCAGGGGGTGGGTGACTACGGCTGGTACTCGGGAACGGCGGACGCGATCTACCAGAACCTCGGCATCGTCAACGACGAATCGCCGAGTGACGTTGCGGTCTTCGGCGGCGATCACATCTACAAGATGGACGTGCGCCAGATGCTGACGTTCCACCGGGAGCGCGGGGCCGCGTGCACGGTGGCTGCCCTGCCCTACGATCGCGCGGCAGCCGCCGGGCAGTTCGGCATCATCGAGGTCGATGCCGACTGGCGCATCATCGGCTTCCAGGAAAAGCCCGCCGAGCCCAAATCCGTTCCCGGCATGCCGGGCAAGGCGCTGGTCTCGATGGGCAATTATCTGTTTCGCACCAGCGCCCTCGAAACCCTGCTGTGCGAAGATCATCGCAACCTGAAGTCCGCGACATCCTCCCCGCCATGATCCACGACTACCCCGTCTGGGCCTACAACTTCCTCGACAACGTCGTGCCGGGCGAGGACGCGCGCGAACGCGGGTACTGGCGCGACGTCGGGACGGTGGATGCGTACTTCGAAGCCAACATGGACCTGCGCAGCGTGTCGCCGTATCTGAACTTGTACAACTTCGCCTGGCCGATCCGCTCGACGATGCTCCAGTACCCACCCGTGAAGTTCGTCTTCGACATGGACGGGCGGCGCGGGATGGCCGTCGACAGCATCGTCGCAAACGGCACGATCATCTCCGGCGGCCGGGTGAGCAATTCGGTGGTTTTCAACAACGTGTTCGTGCACAGCCACTGCGACATCGACCAGTGCATTCTCATGCAGGGCTGCAACATCGGGCGCAGCGTCCGGCTGCGCAAGGTGATTTGCGACAAGTACGTGACCATCGAGGACGGCACCGTGATTGGGGAAGACCCGGAGGCCGACGCGTCCCGCTTTCACGTCACGCCGGAGGGCGTGGTGGTGATCCCCAAGGGCGCCATCGTGCCGCGCCGCGGACCGGTGCGACACAGCGCTGTCCTGCCCCCACCGGGAAGCATCCAGCCGCGCGCGCACGAACCGGGTTCGGTCATCATCACGCCGGAGAACACGTGAGGCTACGGGGCTAGGGGTTCGGGGGTGATGCGAATCGCCTACGTCGCCTCGGAGGTGCACCCGTTCAGCAAGACCGGCGGACTTGCCGACGTTGCGGCTGCCCTGCCGGGCGCGCTCGCCGAGCTTGGAGTCGAGGTCACGGTATTCAGTCCGTGTTATCGCTCGGCGGCGTCATGGCTCGCGGTTCACGACATGCCTGGCGAGGAGCTGACACTGCCGAATCCACTCCAGATCGGGACGTCCCGTCATGACGTGTCGTACCGCTTCTTCGAGTACGCCGGACGCCGAGCGGTCCTGGTCATCAACCCCCGCTTGTACGATCGGTCCGAGTTGTACGTCGACGACAACGGGCGGGACTATGCCGACAACGCGGCGCGCTTTTCGTTCTTCTGCCGCGCCGTCCTCGAGTACTACCTCCATCTCGACGATCCGCCCGATCTCTTTCACGCCAACGACTGGCAGGCCGCATTGATTCCTGTTTACCTCAAGTCACTGTACCGCCATCCGCGCTTTATCCACACGCGCAGCCTGTTGACGGTTCACAACCTGGGCTACCAGGGTCTCTTTCCCGCCGACCAGTTTTCCGTCACCGGGCTGCCTGCGGCGTTGTTCGATCCCGCGGCGCTCGAGTACTGGGGGCAGGTGAATCTGCTCAAGGGGGGCATTGTCTTTGCCGACGCCGTCACCACGGTCTCGCCGACCTATGCGGAGGAGGTTCAGACGGAAGGATTCGGCATGGGCCTGGATGGCGTGATGCGAGCGCACCGGCACAAGCTGACGGGCATTCTCAACGGCATCGACACGCGGGAGTGGGACCCGGCATCCGACCCGCATTGTCCGGCCGCGTACACAGCCGACAACCTGGCCGGCAAGAGGGCGTGCAAGCGCGCCCTGCAGCAGCGCCTCGGCCTCCCGGTCCGCCCGCGCACCTTCCTGGTCGGAGCGATCAGCCGGTTGGACGCGCAGAAAGGCATCGAGCTGATCTTCGAGGCGTTCCCGCGTCTCGCATCCCTCGACGTGCAGTTGGTGCTCCTCGGCTCCGGCGCGCGCGCGCTCGAAGCGCAGGCGCGCGACCTGGCGGCGGCGTATCCGCAGCGCGTCGCGGTGGTCATCGGCTTCGACGAGCCACTCGCGCATCTCATCGAGGCCGGGGCGGACGCGCTCCTCATGCCCAGCGCCTACGAGCCGTGCGGGCTGAATCAGATGTACAGCCAGCGCTACGGAACGATCCCGATCGCGCGCGCGACTGGCGGCCTGGCCGATACAGTGCACGACGCCTCGGCGGAGCGGCTGGCAGAGGGCACGGCCTCGGGCTTTACCTTCCACGCCTTCGATGCCGGCCATTTCACCGACGCCATCCGTCGCGCCGCCCGCCTGTACTTCGACGAACCGAAGGTCTGGAACGCTCTGGTGGTGCGATGCATGCAGATCGACCACTCCTGGGCGAAGCGCGCCCGCGCCTACCTGCGGCTGTACGAACAGTTGCTCGCAGCTCGACCGTCCTGACCACTACATCGGGCGAGCCCGAGCTGCTCGATCAGGTCCGCGACGCGAATCCCGCGGCCCCCATCGCGGCCAAGAACGTCGCGCTGTATTTTCTCCTTGCGCCTTCTTGCGCGCTCGGGCGCCAACCGGTACGGGCCTGGGCGTGGCTGAGGCCGTCCACACGCCCGTGCTGTGCGCAGAGGTGCTGCAGTACCTCTCCCCTCGAGCGGGCGGCCGTTACGTTGACGCGACGGTCGACGGCGGCGGACATGCGACGGCGCTGCTCCAAGCCACTGCGCCGAACGGCATCGTGCTCGGCATCGACCGCGACCCGGAGCTGCTCACCGGGCTGGAGGTGCGGCTGGCGGCAGAGGTCGCGACCGGTCGCTTGCAGCTCGCCGTCGGCAATTTCCGCGCGCTGACGCGCCTGCTCGCCGCCCGCCACTTCCAGCCGGTCGACGGCGTGCTGCTCGACCTTGGCCTCAGCTCGTTTCACCTCGACGCCAGCGGGCGCGGCTTCACCTTCATGCGCGACGAGCCGCTCGACATGCGCTTCGATGCCAGCGACGACTCCTTGGAGACCGCTGCGGCGCTTTGCGCCCGCCGCAGCACGGAGGAGCTCGCCGCGCTGTTTCACACATACGGCGAGGAGCGCTTCGCCTCGCGCATCGCCCGCAGCATCGTCGCGCACCGGCGGGAGCAGCCGATTACCACCACTGAC
>JBBITY010000022.1:0-5257 GCA_037440565.1 Desulfurellales bacterium | reverse complement strand
TCTTCAAGCTGATCGAGCAGTCCCTGCCCGCCAAGATCCGGTGGCGCGCGGCGCGCCACGCCGCTCGCATCTTTCAAGCCCTGCGCATCGCCGTGAACGATGAGCTGGGCGCGATCGCGGATGTCCTGCCTCAGGCGCTCGCCGCCCTGGCGCCAACCGGCCGCTTGGTGGTGATCGCCTTCCACTCGCTGGAAGACCGCATGGTCAAGAATTTCCTCCGCGATGAGCAACGCGCCGGCCGGCTGCGCGTGCTTACCAAGAAGCCGGTACAGCCCAGTGAAGCGGAGATCGCCGCGAACCCCCGCGCCGCCAGCGCCAAGCTGCGCGCCGCGGAAAAAATCAAGGGTACCGACTCCCCCTAACCCCCTCACCCCTAACCCGCGGCGTCACCCGCCTGCCGCTTCGCGCAGGATCGCTTCCACGTGCTCGCGTAGCGAGCCGACCCGGCGCCCGTAGCGGTTGCGAGTCGAGAGGGCGACCTCTTTACCGACAATGTCGGCCGTGATGAGATCGCTCACGAAGCGGCAGATCGCCGCCCGCATCTTTTGCTGGCGCAACCGCACACGCGCCTCGCGCTGCTGCGGCGTGAGGCCGGGCTCGCGCGGATCCGGCAGCGCGTCACCCATGAGCTGCTTCAGCACACGCCGCAAGCGTAGCTCCCACCCAGGCGGCAGGGTAACGACCAGCTCGCCGCTCTTGCGGCCGGGCCGAGTCTTGATCGATTGCTGGCGGGTCATGGACGGTCTCTCCCTCGCTAGCAGAGCGCCCGGCTGTTTGTCCACGCGAAAACGTCCTGCGGAGATGCGGAAGTGCGCAGGCGCCGAAGAGATTCCGAGAGGGCTGACAACGGATTGAGCGGATTGAACGGATCGATTGGAATCCGCGAAGGCACGAGAAAAGCCCCTCGGGGCTTCGGCTCACCGGCTCGCGCCCTCCCCTTCCAGCTCCAACCCGATCCGGTAGATCTCACGCGCCGACCAGCCTCCCTCGCGCGACAGAGTGCGGGCAATCTGTTTCAGACCCAGTCCCTCTGCTCGCAGCCGGGCCACGGCATGTCGCATGTCGTCAGGGGACTCGAGCTTCACGGCTCCGGCAGCCGGACCGATGAGCAGCGTCACCTCGCCGCGCACGGGCCGGCCGCCAAGCAGGTCTCGCACCTCCATCGCTGTCCCGCGGACGAACTCTTCGTACAGCTTCGTCACCTCACGCGCGACGACGACCTGGCGGTCGCCGAGAACGGCGACGAGATCCTCGAGTGACGCGCCGAGTCGTCTCCCGGTCTCGAAGCAGATGGTGGTGCGCGAGGCGGCGCGCAGTTGCTCGAAGAAGGCGCGCCGCGCCGCCGGTCGGGCGGGCACGAAGCCCTCGAATGCAAAGCGGTCGGTCGGCAGCCCGGCGACACTGAGCGCCGCGGCAATGACCGAGGCGCCCGGGATCGGCACCACCTTGACTCCCGCCGCGATCGCCGCCTTCACCAGGTGATAGCCGGGATCGGCAATGCCGGGCGTGCCCGCGTCGGAGATCAACGCGACGTTCTCTCCGCGCAGCATCCGCCGCACGAGTCGCGGCGCTTTCTGTCGCTCAACCTGATCGTAGTAACTCACCAGGGGCGTTTGAATGCCGAAGTGAGCGAGCAGCTTGCGGCTGTGGCGCGTGTCCTCGGCCGCAATCAGCGCCACCTCCTTGAGCACGCGGATCGCGCGGAAGGTGATGTCTTCGAGGTTGCCCAGCGGCGTCGCGACCACGAACAGGGTCCCGGCCATGCCCCGATCACGCCGCAAGCGCCGCGGCTTTGCAAGCGCGAGGGGTGAACGCGTGGGCGCGTATACGGGTGAGTGCGTATGCGCGTGTGGGCGTCAGCGGGTCAGCCGGCCCACCCGCTCACGCGCCCACGCGCCCACCCGGACACTCAGTGCAGGACGACCGGAATGTCCGCCGAACACGGCGCCCGTCGCGCCTCGCCCCACACACCAGGAATGACCGCTGCACAGCTCGGGCAGCGGCCCTCGACGATGGCCATCCGCGAGATGTGATAGCCGCGGCGCGACACCAGGACCGTCCCGCACTCCGCGCAGTTCGTATTTTCGAAGTCCCCGACACGACCGGGCAGATTCCCCGCATACACGTAGCGCAACCCGGCTTCGCGCCCAATCTGCACCGCGCGCAGGAGCGTCGCGGCCGCCGTACCGCCGCGGTCCGTCATCTTGTAATCGGGATGAAAGGCCGTGACGTGCCAGGGAATGTCGGGCGAGACGGAGGCGAGAAACTCCGCCATCTGGCGCACCTCCGCTTCCGAGTCGTTGAAGTCCGGGACGATCAAGGTCACCACCTCGACCCAAAAGCGACGCTCGACCAAGCCGCGGATCGTCGCCAGAACGTTATCGAGCACACCCCCCAGCTTCCGGTAGCGGCGATCGTCGAACCCTTTCAGGTCCACCTTGTAGAGGTCGACCCACGCGCGCAGATAGTCCAACACTTCCGGCGTCCCGTTGCCGTTGGAGACGTACGCGGTCAGCAACCCGCAGGCCTTGGCGACGCGGAAGACTTCGACCGCCCATTCGCTGGTGATGAGTGGCTCGTTGTACGTGGAGGCGATGATCTCGGCGCCCTGGGCGAGCGCCAGGTCGACCAGCTCCTCGGGATCCATGCGCCGGATCGGCGCGATCGCCTCGGGGTCGCGCACGGCTTGCGACGTGATCCAGTTCTGACAATACGCACAGTGGAAGTCGCAACCGAGCATCCCGAAGCTGAGGGCCCGCGCCCCGGGGCGCACGTGAAAGAACGGTTTCTTCTCCACCGGATCGCACTGCAGCGCGCCGACGTAACCGCGCGGCACGCGCAGCTCGCCATCGCGATTGAAGCGCACCTTGCAGACCCCCACCTTACCGCGCGGCAGGTAGCACCGGTGCCCGCACGCCACGCAGCGCAGGGCCTGATCGGGCAGGCGTTCAACCAGGTCTCCGCTCCCCGTCTGTCGGTCGAGTAACTCCTGTAACGCCTCTGCGCTCTGCTTCACGGCGCGAATATAGAAGCGCACTAGCGGAGCCGCAATGGCCGGTGAAGCGTGGGCCCGTGAGCCGGTGGGTCGGTGTCCCGTGTGCGGAGGTGCGGGGGTGTGGAGGTGCCGAGGAAAATCGGAGAGGCGTGCGTACGAAGGTACAATCAGAGAGGATGCTGAATCCCTCATTTCAGGCGGGCTGCGCCCTGCACCTGGCCAGGGAAAAAGTGGAACGCGCCCGGAAGTCGCATTCCCACCGTGACACAAAGGGCCGCAACCTGTCGAAGGCCGGCGCACGCGGCCTGACGCGGACGCCACCGAAGGTGTTCGCAGGAGCGCACCCGTCGAGGCCAGCGGTGCCGTTGAACAAGCGGCGCGCGCGAGGAAAAGTGATCACGACTCGTGACCACCAACCCGTCTCACCGGCGCCGTGCCGCCGGAGCGCGCGGCCGCGTAGCACGCCTCGGCCACCGCGACGGCTCGCAGTCCGTCGTCGAGGGAGATCGGCATCGGCGCTCCTTCTCGCAGTGCGCGGACGAAGTCGCGCACCGCTTCGCGCACGGTCGGCACCGGTTCACTGGTCGCCAGCGGCTCCATCTTCGTTCCCACCACCCGGTACGCTTGATGGAGCACGTGATCCCCGACGAGCGTGGCCCGTTCACCCGACAACTCGATGTGTCCGGTGCGCCCGCCCGTGGTGCGCGCACAGCAGACGCTCGCCAGCACTGCACCGCCGCCGAGGCGAACCGTGGCGACAAAGTTGTCCTCCGTCCGCCGCGTGTTCACCCGTTCCATCTGGCACGTCACCGCCTCCGGCTCGAGGCCGGTGAGCACGCGCAGCAGATCGAAGAGGTGGACGCCCGTGTGCAGCGCCATGCCGCCGCCGGATCGCGCGGGATCGTCAATCCAGTCGAGCAGCGAGGGCTCAAAGCGCTGCGTGAGACTTAGTGAGTGAATGGTCCCGATGCTCGCACGCGCGGCGAGCACCGCGCGGACGACGGCGTTGTAGCGCAGCGTCTGCGCCACCATCAGGGGCACCCGATGCTCGTCCAGCGCCGCGCGCATCATCTCCCCGGCCTCGACGCTGGTCGCCGCCGGCTTTTCCAGCAAGATGGGGAGTCTCGCCCGCGCGGCACACGTGACGATCTCCGCGTGGAGGCCGGGGGGAACGACGACAATCACCGCGTCGAGATCCTCCCGCGCGATCAGCTCGCGATAATCCGTATAGGCGCGTGCACCGACTTCCTCGGCCAGCGCCGCCACCTTCGCAGCATCGCGCCGCGCAATCGCCACGAGCTGGGCGTCCGGACAGTCGTGACGGATGTGGCGTGCGTAGCGCACGCCGTGCTTGCCGGTCCCGATCAGACCGAGGCGGATGACGCGGGGGGAAGCCATGAGTGATCAACGATCCTCACACTTCTGACTTCTGCCTTCCCTGACTTCTCAGCGCTCACACCTTGCGAAAAATCGCCGTCGGGTCATCGGCCGGCGGCGCGAACGGCCGCTTCGCCCGCGAAGGCATGATGCCGTAGCGCTCGCGCAGCTCGGTCATGCTGGCGGCCTGCCCCGTGTACTCTGGCGGCTGCCGCAGCATCCAGACGATTCCTTCGGCCGGCACCTCGGTCGGCTCCCAGTCGGAATAGTCAACGCCCGGCAGATTGGCCATGAAGCCCTCCGACGCCACCGGCACGTCGATGCGGAAGACGTTCACGACGATGCCGTGTGGCTGCACTTGGCGCGCAACGTCGATCGTCATCCGCTCCAGTGCCGCTTTCGACATGCCATACGCCATCAGGCCCGGAAACGGGTGCTGGGCAGCGCCGGACGACACGTTAATGATCGCCCCCTCGCGGCGCTTCATCATGTCGGGGATCACCAGCCGCATGGCCAGCAACGGCGCTCGGAGGTTGACGTTCATGATGAGGTCGTAGCGGCGCATCGACAGCTCGAGGTCGCCGGGAAAGGTGATCGCGGCGTTGTTGATGAGAATGTCGATCCGGCCGAAGTGGTCCAGCGCCGTGTGCACCATGCGTTCGACCTCCGCCTCGACGGCGAGGTTGGTCGGCACCGCAAGACCGCGGCGGCCGGTCGCCTCGACCTGCCGCACTGTTTCGTCGATGGTGCCGGCCAGCTTCAGCGGCGCCGTGTCCGTCGCGCGCGCCGC
Organism: Desulfurellales bacterium; assembly: GCA_037440565.1. Classification (GTDB taxonomy): domain Bacteria; phylum Desulfobacterota; class Binatia; order HRBIN30; family CADEER01; genus JBBITY01. The sequence goes on along the minus strand of JBBITY010000022.1, from coordinate 95 downwards.
GCACGCCACGTCAGCCCCTGCCTGTGCCAGAGCAATGGCCACCGCGCGCCCGACGCCGCGGCTTCACGCTGCTCGAACTCCTGATCGTCATCTCG
>JBBITY010000021.1:16104-18228 GCA_037440565.1 Desulfurellales bacterium | reverse complement strand
GCCACCGTGGCCGCACTGCTCGACGACCTCAACACCCAGTTCCCGGGCATGCGCTTTCGGATGGTCGACGAGCAGGAGTGCATCCGCGAGCACATTCGCTTCTTCGTCAACGGAGAGCTCGTGCGCAATCTCGGGCACCGGCTTACCGACGGCGACGAGGTGCAGATCATCTGCGCAATCAGCGGCGGATGACGCAGCCTGTTCACGTGACGCCGCGGCGCGGCCATCACAGGCGCGTGCCGGGGGCCACCAACTGATCGATGCGCGCCAGATGCACGTCGGGGATGCGCACCTTGAGCGCGGCGAGGGCGCCGTCGAGGTGCCTCATCACGCGCGGACCAACGATAGCCGAGGTCACGGCCGGGTGGCGCAGCACCCACGCCGTCGCGAGCTCGGCGAGCCCTACACCGAGTTCGTCCGCCATGCGCACGAGTTCCTCCACAACGTCCAGCCGGCGCTGGCCGCGGTCCGAGGTGAGATCGAAGTTGCCGCGGACGAACATCCCGAACTCGGTCTCGTTTGCCGCGCGGGAATCCTCGGGAACATCCTGGCCGCGGCGATAGCGCCCGCCGAGCCAACCCCCCTCCAACGGACTCCAGACGATGGCACCGAAACCAAACCGCTCGCAGACCGGGAAAATGTCGCGTTCGACCTCGCGCGAGAAGATCGAGTATGGCGGCTGGATGGAGATGACGCGCTCGGCGCGCTGCCGCTCGCTGATCCAGAGCGATTCGACCATCCGCCAGCCGGTCCACTGCAAGTCAGCCGGATCCGCAGCATGTCCGGTCGAGACGCCGATGTACCGAACCTTTCCCTGGCGCACCAGATCGGTGAGCGCCGCCAGCGTCTCCTCGGCCGGCGTCTCGGGGTCGTGGCGGTGGAGCTGGTAGAGGTCGATCCAATCGGTGCCGAGCCGTCGCAAGCTCTCTTCGATCTGCAGAAAGATGTGGCGACGCGACGTGCCGCGATCGAGCTCCCCGCCGAGACCGGGCATGAACACCTTAGTCGCCACCACGACCGACTCGCGCTTGCCCCGTAGGGCCTTGCCGACGATCTCTTCCGATTCCCCGAACCCGTACCGGTTCGCCGTGTCGACGAAGTTGATGCCTTCATCGAACGCCCGGTGCATGATGCGCACGCAGTCCTCGTGATCGGCATTGCCCCAGCGGCCGAAGACCATGCTGCCGACGCACAGCCGCGAGACCTTGAGCCCGCTGTGGCCCAGGCGCTTGTATTCCATTGCCGGTTTACCTAGCGCATCCTTGGTCCCAGGCCAAAGGCGCCGCGCACGGAATCGCGCTTGATCGCAGCGCACGCGCAGCTTTGGGGCGGCTCTGCACCCCTGCACCTCTGTAACTCTGCGGTGGAGTCCGGAAGTCAACGCAGGGACGCTGAGACGCAGCGCCGCAGGGAAGACCTAAACGGGAGACGGCGCTTTCAGGTCCAGCCGGTTTGCGGTAGTAAGCCGCGCCAGTGACCGAGAACGAGATCAGCGGCATTATCGTCGAGTGTGCTGTAGAAGTGCACCGCACACTGGGCGGGCCAGGACTTCTCGAAAGTGTCTATGAGGAGGCCCTGGTCTGGGAACTCCAGCAGCGGGGTTTGTCGGTGCAACGGCAGGTAGCGTCGCCGATTCCATACAAAGGGCAAACCCTCGCGAGTCCGCTAAGACTCGACCTCGTTGTGGCAGACCGAGTGATCGTGGAATGCAAGGCCGTCACCAACTGGAGCAGCGTGTTCGAAGCCCAGGTCCTGACCTACTTGCGGCTGACCGGTCTCAAGCTGGGTCTCGTCATCAACTTCGGCGAGAGGCTGGTCAGGGACGGTATCCACCGCGTGGTGAACCACTTGTGAGCGGCGTCCGCGCTCTGCGCCCTTGCGCCTCTGCGTTGAATTCCGGAAGTCAACGCAGGGACGCCGAGACGCAGCGCCGCAGGGGGGAAATGAGATGGGGTGCGATGGTTTTTGATGGCATCCACCGCATGCCGAATCATTTGTGGGCAGCTATCCCGCTCTGCGCCTCTGCGTCTCCGCGTTGGATTCCGGAAGCCAACGCAGGGCCGCCGAGACGCAGCGGCGCAGGGGAGAAGGGAAACGCGGTACGGTGCTTTTCGATGGCATTCA
>JBBITY010000021.1:0-16058 GCA_037440565.1 Desulfurellales bacterium | reverse complement strand
GCCCCTGCGCCTTTGCGGCTCTGCGTTAAATTCCGGAAGTCAACGCAGGGACGCTGAGACGCAGCGCCGCAGGGGAGAAGCGAAACCAGGGCCATCTGGCTCTGCGCCCCTGCGCCGTTGCGGCTCTGCGTTGAATTCCGGCAGGCAGCGCAGGGCCGGCGTGGGGTGCCGACTTGCCAAGCGCACGCCGCCCGGATACGAAGCGGGAACCACCTAAAGCGGAGGATCGATGACGGCGAAATGGATGAGTGTGCCGGCACAACTGGTGTCCCTCTTGGCGGTGCTGCTGCTTTCGGCGAGCGCCGCGCGGGCCGGCGGCGATTGGAACGACGCGCAGATCGGGTGGAAGAAGTACGAGGACGGATTGGCGGAGGCCAAGAAGGCGAAGAAGCCGATCTGCCTCATTTTCTACACGGAGTGGTGCCCGCACTGTAAGAACTACAGCAACGTCTTTCATGATCCGAAGGTTGTCGAGCAGGCGAAGCAGTTCGTCATGATCCGGGTCGACAACGACAAGGAGAAGGAGCTCGCGAAGCAGCACGCCGTCGACGGCGCGTACATCCCGCGCACCTACTTCCTCTCTTCAGACGGCGTGCTCGACCCGTCGATCCAAGTGCCGCGCGAGAAATACAAGTACTTCTACGACGAGCACAATCCGGCCTCGATCCTCGCCGGGATGGATGCCGCGCTCAAGAAGTTCAAGTGAGGTTCCGGCGCCACTGAAAGTTCGCTCTGCGTACCGGCGGCCGACTGAAAAGGGCCGCCTCCATGAGCCCACGAGTCTCCGCACCGCTTGGCATCTTGCTCTTGGCCTCGGTTGCGATGGCCGCGGGTGAGGCACTGGTTCTTCGCTTCCGCACGCACAGCGTCATGGATTTGCAGGGCATTGGCGGCGAGGCGGCGTCGATGCTCCTTCCAACGGACTGCAGGGTGGAGAGCGGCGTGGTCTGGCGGGCGCACCCGGCCTTGCCGGCGTACGCGACGCTGCGCGCCACAGCGCCGATGGGTCGGCCCCGCTCGAGGAGAAGGAATAGCTCACAAGGAGTCCGGGGCCTGCCCGGTCAGCGCTGCGGTTGAGCCGTGCCCCGCGCACGTTCGCGAACCGCACGGCGCAGAACCTTCCCCGAGGCGGTGCGGGGAAAGTCGTCCACGAAGTGCACTTGGCGCGGAATCTTGAAGCCGGCCAACGAGCGGCGCGCGTGGGCCTGGAGGGCGCTCGCATCGACGTCGGCTCCCTCACGCAACCGCACGTAGGCCACGATCGCCTCGCCCCAACGGTCGTCCGGCGCACCGGCAACACATGCTTCGGCGACGGCCGGATGCGCCTCCAGAACGGCTTCCACTTCTGCCGGATGGACGTTCTCGCCCCCGGTGATGATGATGTCGTCTCGCCGGCCGACGAGGTAGAGAAAGCCCTCCTCATCGAGGCGGCCGAGGTCGCCGGTGGACAACCACCCGTCGACCCGGTGGGGTCCAACGCCGGAAGGTCGGCGGTCCTCTGCCGTTTCGCCCTTCGGCGCGGTCTTCAGATACCCGGGGCTCACCGTCGGCCCGCGCACCTGGATTTCACCGACCTCGCCGGGCGCCACGACGACGCCGTCACGGACGAGACGAATCTCGCCGCACAACAATGGGCGGCCGGCACTGCCCAGCTTCCGCCGCGCGTCGCGCGGTGCCAGCGTCGTGACCTGCGATGCGGCTTCGGTGAGGCCGTAGGTCTGCGCGACCAGCAGGCCGCGCGCCGCACAGGTTTCGAGCAGCGCACGCGGCGCCGGGCCACCGCCGAGCAGGGTGCAGCGCAGCCATGGCGGATACGGACGCTCGCCGCGCACCTCCAGCATGCGCTGCAGCATCGGCGCAACAACCGACACGATGGTGACCCGGTCTTCGTCGATCGCGCGATTCACCTGCTCGGGATCGAAATGGTCGTGGATCACCGCCGTGGTGCCGTAAATCACGCTGCGCAGGAGAATCGACAGGCCGCCGACGTGGGCGAACGAGAGGCACGCGAGCCAGCGGTCCTCAGGCTGAACACCGAGGTTGAACGCCGATCCAACGGCGCTCCAGAAATGGTTGCCGTAGGTGAGCAGAACGCCCTTCGGACGCCCGGAACTGCCGGAGGTGTACACGACGCTGTGAACCGCCTGCAGATCGATGCGGCTCTCCGGCTCGCCCTCGGTCGCGCCGATCTCTTTCCACAGGGGATCATCCGCCGCCGCGTCTGCGTCGACGCACACTCGGGCGGCACACATGTGCGGCGTCAAGGCGGCAACCGTCTCGCGCGCTGAGCAGTCGTAGCACAGTACGGCCGGCCGGCAGTCGCCGAGCAGCGCCCCGGCTTCCGGCGCACTCAGTCGGGGGTTGAGCGGCACCAGGACGGCACCGAGGCGCATGGCGCCGTACATGATCTCGGCGAATTCGATCCGGTTCGCCATCAGCAACGCCACGCGGTCGCCGCGCTGAATGCCCAGCCGGCGCAAGCGCCCGCCGGCCGCGGCAGCATCATGCGCCAGTTCGGCGTACGAGACCGTCCGGCCCGCACCGATGAGCGCGAGATGATCCGGACTGCTCCGCGCGCGCTGCGCCAACCAGTCGGGGACAAAGAATGGATCAGTCCGCATCGTTCAATCCAAAGCCAACCAGATGATGTGAAGCCCACGAGGATGCGGTTCGCGAAAAACGATTCCGGCCGAGCACTTCTGGCTCCCTTCTTTTTTGCGGCTGGGCACCGTGGCGCGAAATTTATCCTCGGGTTGCGGTGATGCGGTCATTAAGCAAGCCGTCTGAGAGCATTCCCGAGTCTGGTCCTTCATGCTCTTCGCGGTGAACTCCTGCTGTCACATCACGGTCCGCTTGCGCCGTGACGCGAGAGACTCAGCCGCTGCAGTGCGCTCTGGTCGATCGCCACGCCGAGACCGGGTCCCCCGGGCACGCCCAGAACGCCGTCTTTCGGGATGAGGGGCTCGCGGACCAGGTCTCGGGCGAGCAGCGATGCTGTGGCCAGGCCGCACGCGGGCAGCGGGTCGGGCAGCGTCGCCGCCAGATGCAGGGCGGCAGCAATGCCGATGCTGGTATCCATGGCCGAGGTGACGACGACGCCGAGGCCGTAGGCGCGCGCGGCCTGCGCCACTGCCATCGCCTCCTGCAGGCCGAGCAGGGCGGGCTTCACGACGACAATGTCCGCCGCCTGCGCGGCGGCGATGCGGTGCACCGCCGCCTCATCAACGATGGACTCGTCGGCGGCAATGGGAACCTCCACCGCCCGACGGACCGCGGCCATGTCCTCGACAGTCGCCACCGGCTGCTCGATGTATTCCGGGCCGTGTGCCGCCAAGCGCGAAATGGCCCGAACTGCGTCGGGCACGGTCCACGCCGCGTTGGCGTCGAGACGCAGGCGCATCGCCTGTCCGACGGCCGCGCGCACCGCGCGCATTCGCGCCAGCGTCCCGTCGAGGTCGTTCGGGATCAGCTTGAGCTTGAGACACCGGAACCCGTCGGCCGCCGCGGCGCGTGCCGCCGCCGACGCCTCGACGGGATCGCTGTGATCCAGCAGCGCATTGACTTCCACCCGCTCGCGCTGGGTGGTGCCCAGCAGCTCGGCGAGGCGTTGCCCGGTGAGTTGTCCGGCAAGGTCGTACACACACATTTCGAGAGCCGCGCGCGCCGGTGCCGGCTCAACCCCACGCAGATGGTGCAGCAACTCCGGCAAGTCCGCCGCCACTCCGACCAGGGCCGGACCGGTCGCGCGCACGGCCTGTTCAACCGCGTCCAGCACCCCCTGCAGCGCCCCGGGATGCGGCGACGCCTCGCCGACGCCAATTGCGCCGCCATCGGCTACGACCCGCACCAGCAGGCCGCGCCGCGCGTGGACCGGCACGCCGGCCAGAACCAGCGGCCGGCGATACGGGATGCAGAACGGGGTGATGTCAACCCGGGTGATCTTCACCGCAAGAACCACCGCAAGTTCGTATGGTGAGCACTGCCCACACGCCTTCGCGAGGGCAGGCTCTTCGCAAGCATGACGAGGGGGGAGGTCTCTGCCCTTCGGTTGCGGGCTTCGCCCGCGCTGAGAGCTCGTGAAAAAATCCCCCGGGGTGGAGCAATGCTCCCCCCCTCGAGAACACCGCCGGCGCCACGCGGCTCCGGCCTCGAGGGCGGGAGCGCTGTTCCCGCGCGTCCGCCGGTGTTAGAGCTCGTCCCCGTTCGCTGTTGCGGCAACTTCCTCGGAACCATCTCCCTCAGCCTCTTCCACAAATGGTGCGGCAGAGGGGGCTTTGGGTGCAGACGCGGCTTCATCATGTGCCTTGAGCTTCTCGCGTTATGCGAGCAGGCCCCCGGCGAAGAGCAGCCCGTACCATCCGTGGAGGCGCGCTGTGGCGCGCAGCGCAGCGTTGAACCTCGTTCCATCCTGCGCCGCGAGCACATCGCCCACGAGCCGTGCGGCCTGGGGCAAGGTGAGCCACGGCAGCAGGACGAGGGCTGAGACGCCGCCGCCCTGCCAGAGCGCCAGCGGCACCAGGTAGGCGGCGGTCACAAGGGCTGCGAACTCGCGCCGCGCTCCCCTGTCGCCCAACCGTACCGCCAGCGTCCGCTTGCCCACCAGCCGATCGGTCTGGATGTCGCGGATGTTGTTGACCACCAGGATCGCCGTCGCCAAAGCCCCCACCGGCAAGGCGGCGGCGACCGCCAGTCCGCTGAGCGCGCCTGTCTGGACGTAGTAAGTGCCGAGGACCGCGGCGAGCCCAAAGAAGGCGAAGACGAAGAGATCTCCGAGACCATGGTATCCGTAGGGCCACGGGCCGCCCGTATATGCCAACCCCGCGGCAATGGCAGCCACGCCGAGGCCAATGATCGACCATCCACCCACTGCTGCCAGGTATCCCCCCGGCAGGGCAGCGCCGGCGAACGACAGCCACGCTGCGCCCCGTACCTGTCGAGTCGACAGGAGACCGCTCTGCGTCGCGCGGACGGGCCCTTGCCGTGCCGCCGAATCCGCGCCGCGCTCGTAATCGTCGGCGTCGTTGGCCAGGTTGGTGCCGATCTGGATCAGCACCGCCCCGAGGAGCGCAGCCACTGCCGGCAGCGCGCGGAACCGCCCGTCACGGGCGGCAACCGCCGAGCCGACAATCACCGGCACCACGGCCGCCGTGAGCGTGGCGGGGCGAATGGCCGAGAGCCAGATCCGCAGCGAGCGCTCGGTCATGGCGACTCCGTGGTGAGTCATCCGGACTCGGACGTTGCGAAAAAATCCCTCGGGTGGAGCGATGCTCCACCCCTCAAGAATCGTATCGGCAGTTTCGGCACAACGCCGCTCCACTCTTGAGGGCGGGAGCAGTGCTTCCGCCCTTCCGCCGGTGTCATGACCTGTCCTCGCTGGGATTTCTTCACGAACTCTCAGGGCAGCCGCGGAAACCGCGAGAAGTCCGGCGCACGCTTTTCGATGAACGCGTTGCGCCCTTCCTGCGCCTCCTCGCTCATGTAGAAAAGGAGCGTCGCGTTGCCGGCCAGTTCCTGGATGCCGGCGAGACCGTCCGTGTCGGCATTAAACGCAGCTTTCAAACAGCGGATAGCCATCGGACTGTTGGCGAGAATCTCGCGGCACCACTGCACGGTCTCTTCTTCCAATCGCTCGAGCGGCACCACGGCGTTGACCAGACCCATCTCCAGCGCCTGCGCGGCCGTGTAGCGACGGCAGAGGTACCAGACCTCGCGTGCCTTCTTGTGTCCGATGACGCGGGCCATGTAGGTTGCGCCGTAGCCGCCGTCGAAACTGCCAACGCGCGGCCCGGTTTGCCCGAACACCGCATTCTCAGCCGCGATGGTGAGGTCGCAGACCAGGTGCAGCACGTGCCCGCCGCCGATGGCGTAGCCCGCCACCATGGCGATGACCGGCTTGGGCAGCGTGCGAATCTGCCGCTGCAGATCGAGCACATTGAGCCGCGGCACTCCGTCGTCACCCACGTAACCCGCCTCGCCGCGCACGCGCTGATCGCCACCCGAGCAGAATGCTTCGCTGCCCGCCCCGGTGAGGATGACGACCCCCACCGCCGGGTCTTCGCGCGCCGCCGCGAACGCGTCGATGAGTTGGAAGATCGTTTGCGGCCGGAAGGCATTGCGGACTTCGGGGCGATTGATCGTGATTTTGGCGATCCCCTCGGCGGTCTCGTAGCGGATGTCGGAGTACTGCCGACGAGGAGTCCATTCGATGGTCATCCCAGAAACCTCCTACCTTACTCTATGTGTTCGTGTTCAGCGCTCCGCGTCCGGGTTCCCGATCTGACCGCCTGGGCCTTACCCATACCTATCTCTTCACACTGAGCGACCAGGTCCGGACCTCTTCGCGTGACGCGAAAGGTTTCGCCTCCGTCGTTCCCGCGCGCGGGAATCCAGGCTTGTTGCGTTCCCATCCTCCCCACCTGGATGCCCGTGCGCGCAGCCGCGAGTCGGTTGCGGGGCGCGGCATGTTCGGCGCAGCGTCTGCAGGGGACTCATGGACCATGCTCAGCTCTGGCGACCGAGCGCTGCGGGCCGACCGCGTTCGTGTCGAGAAACTCTAACACCCGGTCCCGAAACGCGTCCGGGTTCTCCAAGTGCGTGGTGTGACCGGCGCGCGGGATGACAGCGACCGCCGCGCCGCGGATACGTTCAGCCATCGCGAGCGCGATGCTGTGGAACTTCAGGTCATCCTCGCCGACCACCAACAATGTCGGTGCTGCGATCCTCGGCAGCCGATCCCAGAGCGGGTCCTGGTTCCCCACGCCCAAGCCGCGCAAAGAGTTGGCGAGGCCGAGGGCGCTGTTGGCGCAACGCGCCGCGCGGACCTTCGCCAGTGCCGCCGGCCCCAGGCGCGCCTGGGTGGCGAAGAGCGGCTGTTGCATCCAGTGGTCAACGAACGCCTCGACCCCATCCCGCTCGATGCGGTCGGCCAGCGCGCGGTCCTGGGCGCGGCGAGCCGCTCGCTCGTCCGGCTCGGCGATGCCGGGCGATGCACCCTCGAGTGCGAGGGCGCTCACGCGCTCGGGATGATCGATCGCAAAAGCCAAGGCGACACGCCCGCCCATGGAGTAGCCTACCAGGGCTCCACGTTCGACGCCGAACTCGTCGAGCAATGTGGCCAGGTCTTCCACCACTTCCTTCATCGCATATCGGGCTGGATCCGCCGGGGCGTCGGACTCGCCGTGACCGAGCAAGTCGACAGCGATAGTGCGGAACCGGCGTTGTGCGGCGGCCGCAAACGGAGCCCAGCGCGCGGCGTTGCCGGTGAAGCCGTGCAGGAGAACGAGGGGCGTCCCGCGGCCGGCCTCGACCACGTTCAGGGTGACGCCGCGGATCGGCACGCGCGCCATCACGCCTCCGGCAGCCGGGCGGCCGCCCAAATCGCCTGGTGCAGCTCGACGCTGCGCGCGCGGTCGATCGGCACCTCGATGATCGTGGTGCCCGGGGCGCGCAGCGCGCCGGCAACCGCATCGGAAAACTGCTCCCAGGAGGCGATGCGCACGAAGGCACACCCGTACAGCTCGGCGGCGGCGCGGAAGTCGAGCCCGTGTGGAGTGAGAAAGTACTCGGCGAACGCGTCCCCGCAGCGCGCCTGCGGGAGATAGGAGAAGATCCCGCCACCGTCGTTGTTGAGGACGACGATGACCGCGCGCAGGCCGTAGCGCTTGGCGGCCAGGAGGCCGTTCATGTCGTGGTAGAAGGCGAGATCACCGGTGACCACGACCAGCGGCCCTTCGGTCACTGCCGCGGCCCCCAGGCCGCTCGAAACGAAGCCGTCGATGCCGTTTGCGCCCCGATTGCACAACACGCGCACGGCGCGGCGGCCGGCCGGCCAGAACGCCTCGAGATCCCGCACCGCCATACTGTTCCCGACGTACAGGCAAGCGCCATCGGGGAGCAGCCGCTCCAACTGCGTGAAGACCTTGCCCTCGAACAGCTCCACCATGCTGACCAGCCGCTCGGCGATGGCGGCGCGCGCGAACCGCTGCGCCCCGAGCCACGCGGGGAGCCAGTGGCGGTCCTCAACCGGCCGCACTGGCCGAGCCTCGAGCCGGCCGATCACCGCCTCACAGAGCGCCAGCGGCTCACAGCGGATGATCCGCGCGGCCATGTGGAGCGGGTCATTCCACGGGCCGCAGGGATCAATGACGATCTGCAAAGAATCGGGGTGACAGCGCAGGTAGCTGGCGAGGGCCTTCGACGCCGGCATGGGACCGATGCGCACGACAACCTCGGGCGCGACCCGCGAGGCAAAGCTGTCGTCGCGCAGCAGGGCGTCGTACGTATCGACCACGCGGCTGGTATCGTGCGGACCGCTGCGCAACTGCGAGGTCGGGTCTGCCAACACCGGATAGCGCAACAGCTCGGCCAGGCGTGTCACAGCGGCGGCGTGGCTCGCGCCACCGTCGTATGCGCCGCACACCACTAGGCCGCGCGGCCTGGCCGCGAGTGCCTCGGCGAGCTCACACACGGTTCCCGTGTCCGGCAAGAGCACGGGCGTATGAACAGTGGTCCTGGAGAAGGGCTCGCAAGGTCGGCACGCGTCGTCCCGATCAAACGAGCCATCCGCTCCGGCACCAGGCCAACCCACCGGCACGAGCGGCTCCCGAAACGGGAAGTTCAGATGCACCGGGCCGGCCGGCGTGGCGCGGGCCGCAGCCATGGCGCGGCTGCCGAGCGTGCGAAAGTAGCGCTCGCCCGCTTTGGCGTCGCCAACCTCGACGAACCATTTCACGTGGCTGCCGTAGAGCTTGAGTTGATCGATCGCCTGCCCCGCCCCACAGTCGCGCAGCTCGGCCGGGCGGTCCGCTGTGAGGACCACCAGAGGAACGTGGGCGTAGGCCGCCTCGATGACCGCGGGGAAGAAGTTCGCCGCGGCCGTGCCAGACGTACACACGACCGCCACTGGCGACCGAGTCGCTTTGGCGATGCCCAGCGCGAAGAACGACCCGCTGCGCTCGTCGATGTGGGACCACGCGCGCAGACGTGGATGGGTCGCCAGCGTCAGGGTCAGAGGGGTTGAGCGCGCGCCGGGCGAAATGCACACGTGCCGCAGACCGGCGGCCACCAGCTCGTCGGCAAAGGCTGCGATGGCAGCGTAGGTGGGATCGGCGCTGGGCATGGTGTGGTGGCGGTCAGTCCGAAAGGGGCCTCGTCACAACTCCATGAGGGCAGACAGCAGCGGCTGGAACTTGAGCCGTGTCTCGTCGAGCTCGGCGTCCGGATCGGACTCGGCGACAATTCCGGCTCCGGCGTAGAGCGACGCCTCGCAGCCTCGAATCAGCGCGGAACGGATCGCGACCACGAACTCGCCGTCGCCGCGCGCGTCCATCCACCCGATCGCGCCAGCGTACCAACCGCGGTCGAGTCCTTCGCGCGCGCGCAGCTCGGCCAGCGCCGTCTCGCGGGGATGGCCGGCGACGGCGGGCGTGGGATGCAGGCGGCCGACGAGATCGAGCAGCGGCGCGGGGCGGGAGAGCTGACCGGTGATCGGTGTGGTGAGGTGTTGCACGTTCAGCAGCGGAAGGACTTGCGGAAGCGGCGGCACGTCGAGATGGTCGCAGAGCGGCCGGAGCGCAGAAGCGATTGCGTTCACGACGATGGCGTGCTCGTGGCGGTCCTTCGCGCTCTCGACCAGCGTGCGCGCCAGAACGCGATCGGAAACCGGGCACGTCCCGCGCTCGGCGGAGCCCGCCGTCGCCGCCGTGCTGACTGTGCGCCCCGCCAACCGCACGAGCAGCTCCGGTGTGGCGCCGAGAAAGCTCCCGCTCGGCGTGCCGATCCAGAACGCCGCGCAGGACGGGTACGCCCGGCAAAGGCGGCGGTAGATGCGCGCACAGTCGAAGTCCCGGTCGGACCGCACCGTGCACGTGCGCGCAAGCACCAGCTTTTCGAACTCCCCGCCCGCGATGGCGGCAATTGCGGACGTCACAGTCCCTTTCCAGCGCGCGAGCGACGGCACCGGCACGGCTTCGTACCGCGTTCCAGCGACCGCATCGGAACGGACCGGCGGGGCCGGCTCCAGAAGTGAGGCCACCTCTCGCACCAGTCGGCGCTGCACCACTTCGACGTCACTGCATGGCTCGACGAGCGCGCTCACCGTGAGTGTCGCCCCGTGGTCGCGGCGGACAACGAGAACCCGCGGCAGTATCGTACGGCCAGGTGGAAATTCCCGCCAGGGGCCTTCTGGGTCCACCTCAGACGCGAACGCGAAGGCCGACAGGAAGAAGGGACCGGCGTCCGCGGCAGCCGGGTCCGCATCGATCAGGGCGTCGGCCCGGATGGCCTCGCACGCGGCCGCGAGATCACGAAAGCGCGTCGGCCCGTGCGCCGTTGCCGCCCACGCCACCCCGATCCCGGCGATCGCCAGTCCATCGGCCGGCCGTTCCCACAAAATGGTCTCGGCACCGGCAACCCGGGCGCGTTCTACCAACGCCGACGCTTCTTCGGGCGGTGTAGTCGGCACCGAGTGGCTGACCAGCACGGGCCGGCCCAGCTCCCGAGCGCGCCGGACGGCGCGAGCGATCGGCTCGCGAATGTGCCTTAAGGACTCGACTGTGGCCGAGTTTTCCATGTCAACGCTGGGCGACGATCAATTGCGCGATGCCGCCACTCAGGCGGTGCTTGACGACATCGTGGAGTCCAGCCGCCCTCACGCAGTCCAAGAGCTGGGGCTCGGCAGGCAGGTAGGCGGCCGACCGCGGGAGGTACGCATACGCGGACCGGTCGGCCAACAGGGCGCCGAGAAGCGGGACGATTCGGCGGAAGTAAACGGCATGTCCCCAGCGCAGGAGAAGCCCGCGCGGCGCGTCGACCTCGAGGAGGCCCAGCCGGCCGCCCGGCTCCAGGATGCGCGCGGCCTCGCGCAACACCGCCGGGATCGAGGCGAAGTTGCGCAGGGCGAAGGCGGACATGACAGCGGTTGTCGACGCAGGTGGCAGCGGAAGTATGGCGGCATCCCCGCGCACCAGGTGCGCGGGCACCCGCCGCGCCCGTGCACGGGCGAGCATCCCGGCGGCGAAGTCCACGCCGATCACCCGGGCGCCGGTTGCGGCGGCCAGCTCGCACAGGTCTCCGGTCCCGCAGCCGAGATCGACCACGGTATCGCTACGCCCGATCCGCAGGTGGCGGATCGTCAGGCGCCGCCAGCGCTGGTCGAGGCGCAGCGTCATGAGCCGATTCATCAGGTCGTAACGCGGCGCGATGCGATCGAACATCGCCTCCACGGCGGCAGCCTTCTCGGCTCCATCCGGCAGCGATGCGCGGCTCAACGCCACGTGACCTCCAGGCGGCCGGATCCGACGGCGGACATGGCGGCTTCGAGGGCCTCGCCCTCCGGCAGGCGGCGCAGGCGATCCAGGGCACGGTGCAGCAAGGTGCGCTGGAAGTGCAGCGCGACGAGCGTGGTCACCGCCGGCAGCAGGCGGTGAAACACCTCCGCCACGCGGGCGGGATTGCCCTCGTTGGTGTCGGCCTTGCGGACGAAGCGATCGAAGAGGTCGATGGCCGCGTCGGCGACTTCCGTCACATGTTGCGCGTGGCGCAGCGCCAACTGCAGGAGCTCGGGCAGCGGGAAACCGTGGCTCAGGATCTCCAGACCCGCCTGCGCCATCCGCAGGTCGGCCTCGCTGTACAGTGGCTCGCCCCCCCCGACCGGCACCAGCAGTCCGGCCGCTTCGAGTGAGGCCAGCAGCGCCTCCGGCACGCCCGACTGTGCGGCGAGTTGGGCGCGCGTCAGAAACTGCTCGCCGCTCTCGTCCGCAACCGCCTCGAGCAACGCATCCGCCTTCGACCGGCCCGACGAGGCGAGCAGGCGCTTGATCACCGCCAACGTCAGGCCCTGCGCTTGGTAGCGGCGGATGCGCTTCAGCGTCTCGAGGTGGCGCTCGGAGTACACGGCGCTGCGCTTCACGCGGCGAGGTGGTGGCAGCAGCCCCTTCGTCTGATAGAAACGGATCGTATCGACCCGCACGCCCGCGGCGGCCGCGATCTCCTCCACCGAGTACTCCATGAGCTGCTACTCTAAGAGTAGGTACTCGAATGGTCAACCCGGGCCGGCGGCGCGGGCGTGTCAGCGGGCAGCGGGCGGCACACAATCGGGCATGTCGTTGCCGCTCCCGCGTGAGTGTTCTATAAGGGCCGCCGGGCTAAGAGCTGGTGAAGGAATCCAGGCGCCGACAGGCCATCACACCGGCGGAACGGCGGGAGCACTGCTCCCGCCCCCCGAGACTGGAGCCGCGCTGTGCCGGCGCCGGTCTCGAGGGGTGGAGCATCGCTCCACGCCGGGGGGTTTCTCCCCGTGGGCCCGTTGGGGCTGAGTGACGCGTGTCGCGGTTGAGTCTCGTCGACGTGCTGGTCGTGCTTGCCTTGGTCGCGCTGTTGGTGTGGGCGGCAAGTCACGAGTTCGATCGCTATGCGGGGCGGTCCCTGGGGCCACCCACGACGGCCAGCGGCGAGCGCGGCTCATGATGGCGCGGCGGAGCACGACATCGCGCCGGCGCTCCGGCTCGGGTCATCTGGTCCACGGGTTCGCTTCTCCCGCGACTCTCGAACGGTACGGCCCGCTGACGCTCGTCAAGGGCAAGGGCGCCTACGTGTGGGATGCCAACGGCCGCAAGTACCTCGATGGCCTCGCGTCGCTGTGGAACGTCGCCGTCGGGCACGGCCGCCCCGAGATCGCGCGGGCGATCGCCGCACAGACCCGGCAGCTCAGCTACGCGCCGACGCTGCTGGGGTTTTCATCCGAGCCGGCGCAACAGCTCGCCACGCGCATCGCGCGCATGGCACCCAAGGGGCTCACGCGCGTCATCTTCACCTCCGGCGGATCGGAGGCCAACGAGACCGTCATTCGCCTGGTCCGCTTGTACTGGCGCCTACGCCAGCGGCCGGACAAGATCGCGATCGTCGCGCTCAACCGCGCCTATCACGGGTCGACCACCGGCGCCGCAAGCCTGACCGGCCTGCCGTACTTCCAGCGCTACTACGAGCCGCTCCTGCCTGGCGTTGTGCGCATGGCGCGGCCCTATTGCTATCGCTGCGAGCTCGGGCTGCGCTTCCCGCAGTGCGCCATCGCGTGTGCCGACGAGCTACAGCGCATCGTCGAGCGCGAGGGAGTCGACACGATCGGCGCCTTCATCGCGGAGCCGGTGCAAGGAGTGGGCGGCGTGGTGATTCCGCCCCCCGGCTATTTCGAGCGCATTCGCGCGATTTGCGACCGCTTCGAGATCCTCATGGTGGCCGACGAGGTGATCACCGGCTTCGGTCGCCTCGGCACGCGCTTCGGCATCGAACGCTGGAAGGCCGTGCCCGATATGCTCGTCTTCGCCAAGGGCGTGACCAGCGGCTACCTGCCGCTCGGCGGCGTCGTCCTGCGGGAGTCCATCTATCGGACGCTGGTTGAGGCGGGACCGGACTTTGCGCTGCACCACGGCTTCACCTACGCGGGGCACCCGGTGGTGTGTGCCGCGGCCCTTGCCAACCTCGACATCATCGAACGGGAACGGCTGATTGCGCGCGCCCGCGCCTTGACCCCGCACTTCGCGCGGCGGTTGCGCGCCCTCGCCCGGCATCCCATCGTCGGGGAAGTGCGATGTGCAGGGCTCATGGGAGCGATCGAACTGGTCCGCGATCGCGCCACGAAAGAACCCCTGCCGGCTGGGCTCGACGTCCCGGGTCGCATCCGCAACGCGGTTCTGGCGCGTGGCGTGATCGTGCGCGCCAGCGCCGACGCCATCGTCGTGTGCCCGCCGCTCATCATTCGACCGCCGGAGATCGATCGCCTTGCCGCTGCGCTCGACGCGGCACTCTCGGAGGTCACCGCGAATCTCGTCCAGCAGGGCGCGCTGTGAGCGGTCTGGTTGGATTTCGGCATCGCGCTCGGGGTGGGGTGTGCTATGGTCCGGCGCACCAGAGGAGGAGGCCGTCATGGAGTGGTTTCTCGGCAGCCCAGCACTGCGGATGCTCGGGGTCGCATACGCGGTCCTGGTCCTCAAGATGATGGCGGTGGGCGCCTACACCAGCCTGCTGCGCATACGGAGCGGGGTCTACGCAACTCCGGAGGATTTCGCCTTCGTCGGCGCGCCGCCTGCGCCGCCGCGCGAGGACATCGAGCGGGCGCGCCGGGCGCACCGCAATGACCTGGAGAACATCCTGCCGTTCTTCGGAATCGGGCTGCTCTACGCCTTCACCAATCCCTCCACGACGGCCGCAGCGATCTACTACTTCGGCTTTGCGGCCGCGCGTATCGCGCACAGCATCGCCTATCTGGCGCAGTGGCAGCCGCATCGCACGATCGCCTTCGCCGTCGGCCTCGCGCTCATGCTGGTGATGACCGTCTCGACGCTGCTCGCGTCGCTGTGAGAAAGATTGCCCCGCCGAGACGCGCAGACCAGAGAAAACGGGGGTTCTGGAAGAGCTTCGCCGAAGCCTGGGTCTGCGTCCGCGCCGCAGGGCGCTTGCGGCATTTGCCCGAGATGTGAGAAGGGAAGGCATCGGCAGTGACACGGGCAACGTCGTGGCGAGCGCGCAGGTAGCAGAGGACGCGGTGTGGCGCGCGGCTGTCGCAAGACGAGTCGCGGCGCGGCACCGGCAGAAAACGCCATGCAGGTGACGGATATCATCGAAGCGGGTGGAATTCTGCTGCGCCAGCCATGTCGAACGTTCGCGGACTCCGTCGAGCAGTTGGTGGCCGTGCTGGTCGCGCACGGCCGCCTTCCCGGCGCGCTCCGCGAGGCCGCCGTGCGGGCGGTCTGCGAACGCGAGCGCATGGCGAGCACGGCGATCGTGGAGATCGGCGTCAGCATTCCGCACGCGCGCCTGCCCGGCGTCGACGGCGTGGTGGGGGCGATCGCCGCGTCGCCGGCGGCGGTGTACTACGCCATCGTAGGCGTTCCGATTACAATCATGGCGCTCATCCTCTCGCCCCCCGACCGCGCGGCGGAACATCTGAACGTCCTCGCGTCTCTGTCGATCCTCCTGCAGTCGGAGACCGTGCGGCGCGGGCTGCAAGAAGCAGCGGATGTCCCCAGCGCGGTCGCGGTCCTGCGCGCCCAAGGGGGGCACCCTCGGTGACGCGGTCGGTCGCGTGCGGCCCATGCACTCCTTGCGGAGAAGGATGGGGCCCGGTGGTCCTCCCGGTCTTCAAAACCGCGTGGTCCTGCTCAGGTGGGACGGAAGGTTCGACTCCTTCCCTTCTCCGCCACCGCGCTGCGAGAATTCAAGGGGCCACGGGCTCCAGGGTGTGATGGCCGTGCAAAAAATCCCGACGGGACAGGCCGTCCCCCCGACGCAAGAGCGGCAGCAGTGCTTCCGCCCACAGAGGCGACACGGACGTGCGCCCCGACAACGGCCGCGCAGCATCGTTCTCGAGGAGTGAGCATCGCTCCACCCCGAGGGATCGTCCACCAGTTCTGGGTGCGCCACAGTCCTAGCTAGTACTCGATTGCCGACAGCTCCTTGCCGACCGCTTTGCTGAGCGCACCCACGGCGACGTTGTAGTCGTGCACGGCGCGGAAGTAGTCGGTACTCGCTTCGGTATACGCGCCAAGGCCGTTGAAGAGCTCCTCCGCCTCGCCGATGCCGAGGTCGAAGTTGGCGACCGTGAGAATGAGCAGACCACGGCCGGCCTTGCGGCCTTCTTCGGCTGTGCCGATGGTCTCCCGAGCCTGCATCACATCCGAATACGCGCGGCGAATCTCGACCTGCAGGCCGCTCGCGGCGGCGTGCTGCTGCGCCTGCAGCCGTTCGAGATCGGCGCGCGCCTGTGCCACTTTGGCGCTGGTGGTCAGGAAGTTGAGATCCCAGCGCACCCCGACGACCCCGACCGGCCGCAGAAAATTGAACTCGTCGGACGCAAAGGCATTCTCCTGCTCGGTGCGATTGGCGGCGCGTGCGACGTGGACACCGGTGGCAAAGAAGAAGCTCGGGTAGTAGCTCGCCTCTTCGAGCGCGAGCTTCGCCGACTGTGCGGCGATGCCGGCGGTGAGCTGCCGCCACTCGGGCCGACGCGCCGGGCCCTCGTTCAGGTACGTGTCGAGCGGATCGAGTGTCACCTCGACCGGCTG
>JBBITY010000020.1:15630-18277 GCA_037440565.1 Desulfurellales bacterium | reverse complement strand
GATCCCGGAGAAAGGGGGGCGATGTGCCGTTTCGAGCGCCGCGTGAGGTTTCGGCGACAAGAGGTGTCACCGCTCGTCTGGCCGTGGCGCGCGCACTGAGCCGCGGCGCCGGTGCCTTCGCCATGCTCACCGGCGGTCTCGTATTGATCGGCTGGATTCTGGACATCTCGCTGTTGAAGCGAGGCGCACCGGGCCCGGCGACAATGAAGGCCAACACGGCAATCGCCTTCATCCTGTCGGGCACCTCGCTCCGCCTTCTCTCCCGCGGCGGTTCTCAAGGACCCGCGCGGTGGCGCCGCCTGACGCTGGCTTCGGGTGTGGCCGTCGCTTTGATCGGTCTCATCACCCTGAGCGAGTACGCATTCGGGTGGGACCTCGGAGTCGACCAGTTCTTGTTCACCGATACCACCGGGGGAACCTCGTTTCCGGGGCGGATGGCGCCGGCGACTGCCATGTGCTTCGCGCTGCTCGGCACCGCTCTGGTGCTCCTGCGACGGAAAACGCGATGGGCCGAGCAGGTGGTGGAGGTGTTCGCGGTGGCGGCGGGTCTCACCGCGTCCTTCGCGCTGGTCTTGTACGCGTACGAGGTCAAGGGCCTGTACAGCATCGGAGCGTTTGCGTCGATGGCTGTGCACACGGCGATTGCGCTCATCGCCCTCGCCGCCGGCGTGCTCTGCGCTCAGCCCGATCGCGGGCTCGCCGGTGTCGTTTTCAGCGACGGGGTCGGTGGTGCCATGGCCCGGCGACTTCTGCTGCCCACGCTGGCGGTTCCTTTCGCCGTGGGCTGGGTGCGCCTGCAGGGCGAACGGGCGGGGTACTACGGGATGGAGGTCGGGCTGACGCTCATGGTGGTGTTCAGCAGCGTGATCCTCGCGCTCTTCGTCTGGATCGGCGGCCGCTCCGTGGAGCGCCTCGACGCCGAACGCCAGCATGCCCATGAGGAGATGCGCACGCGCGCCGAACAGCAGGCTGCAGTGGCGGCGCTCGCTCGCCGCGCGATGTCGCGCCGTGAGCTGCCCGCGCTCATGGACGACGCCGTCGCGCTGGTCGCCCGGACGTTGCAGGTGGAGTACGCCAAGATTCTTGAACTGCTGCCGGACAGGAGCGCCTTTTTGCTCCGCGCCGGCGTGGGTTGGCGACCGGGTTGCGTGGGCCGCGCGACGGTGGGCGCGGGCACGGACTCGCAGGCGGGCTACACCTTGGTGTCATCCGCGCCGGTGATCGTCGAGGATCTCGGGAGCGAAACGCGCTTCTCCGGCCCGCCCCTCTTGTGGGATCACCAGGTCGTGAGCGGCGTGAGCGTGATCATTCCCGGCGGAGAGCAGCCGTTCGGCGTACTCGGGGCGCACACGACGGCACGGCGGGCCTTTAGCGCCGATGACGTCAACTTCCTGGAAGCAATCGCCTACGTGGTCGGCGCGGCGGTGCAGCGGCGGCACGCGGAAGAGATGCTGCAGGTTAGCGAGTCGCGCTACCGCGAGCTGTTCGAGAACGCGAACGACATCGTGTACACGCACGACCTCGACGGGAACTTCACCTCGATCAATCGTATGGCGGAGATCGTGACGGGCTACACGCGCGAGGAGGTTCGAGGGGGCCACTTCACCCGGATCGTCGCGCCCGAGTACTACGAGATCGTGCGGCGGATGATCCAGCACACGGTCTCGGGTGCGGGCCCGAGCGTGTACGAGATCGAGATTGCCGCGAAGGACGGCCGGCGCGTGCCGGTCGAGCTCAGCACGCGGCTGATGGTCGAGCAGGGCAAGGGCTTCGGCGTGCAGGGGATTGCCCGGGACATCAGCGAGCGCCGGCGGGCCGAGGAGGATATTCGGAAGCTCAACGCCGAGCTGGAGCAGCGCGTGCAGGAGCGGACGGCGCAGCTCGAAGCGGCGAACCAGGAGCTGGAAGCCTTCTCGTACTCGGTCTCGCACGACCTCCGCGCCCCGCTGCGCGTCATCGACGGTTTTGGCAGAGTGCTCGTCGAAGATTATGGGCCGCAGCTCGGCGAGGAGGCCCGGCGCTGTGTGGAGCGCATGGGGTTGGCCGCCCGGCGCATGGATCAGCTCATCGCCGACCTGCTGCAGTTGTCGCGCGCCGGGCGCGGTGAAATGTCCTGGGGACCGGTCGCCATCAGCGATTTGGCGCGAGACGTGGCGGCCGAGCTGCGAAAGGCCGAGCCCGAACGGCAGGTGGAGGTCGTCATCGAACCGGCACTGACCGCGCACGGCGACGAGCGCCTGTTGCGGGTGGCCCTGGAGAACCTGCTCGGCAACGCGTGGAAGTACACCGGCAAACAGGCGGCGGCGCGCATCGAGTTTGGCCGGGTGTCAGGCGCCGGAAGTGAGCGGTCGGATGGACGCGGCCCGGCATTCGAGACCCAAGGCCCGGGGCCTATCTTTTTCGTCCGCGACAATGGGGTCGGGTTCGACATGGCGTACGCCGGCAAGCTGTTCGTCGCCTTCTCCCGCTTGCACTCGGCCGGCGAGTTCGAGGGCACGGGCATCGGCCTGGCCACTGTCGCCCGGATCATTCAGCGCCACGGCGGCCGCGTGTGGGCGGAAGCGGCGGTGGGAAACGGCGCGACGTTCTACTTCACGCTTGGCACGACGCCCGTGGCGTGAGCGCAGACGTTCTCGGGCAGCCGGGC
>JBBITY010000020.1:5374-15611 GCA_037440565.1 Desulfurellales bacterium | reverse complement strand
AGCAGTGCTCCCGCCCTCGAGACTGGAGCCGCCTCGCACGAGCCGCGTTCTCGAGGGGTGGAGCGCTCCGTTCTCTTGAGGGGTGGAGCCTTGCTCCACCCCGAGGGATTTCCATATGCGCTCAGGACAGCCTCGTCGAAGGATCAGCGCGTCCCCTTTCGCCTCGTCATGCGAGGAGGTTCGCGGCCAGCCCGATGAGCGCTCCGCCGAGCACGAGCCACGCGGAGTTGGCGCGAAAGCGCAGCAGGAAGAAGGCGCTGGCGGCGGCCAGCAGGACGGTGGTGACGTCCACCACTGCCGCCCGCCCCAGCGTGAAGGTCACCACGGCCACCAACGCGAGCGAGCCGACGTTGACGCCGTCGAGAAACGCGCCCGCTGTCCGGGAGCGGCGCACCACTTCATTCTCCATCATCGCGATGTGTGCCGCCGGACCGCCGAAGGAGATGGTGCCGAGACGAAGGAAGAGCAGCGCCAGCTCCCTCAACGAGGTTCGCAGCTCGGGTGTGGACCCGACGTGTGCGGCGGACGCTGAAGACATTGCAGACTTGCCTCGGAACACGGCGCCCGGTCCGGCTACCAGGACGCGCTTGCCGCGGGACACGCGCAGAGCCGCCGCCGGGAGCGCCCGTTCGTCGTCCTGGATTGCGCCGCCCTGTACGATGGAATCACAGCCGCTCGGCGCCGTCGAGTTTCCCAAGGTCACGATCGAAGGTTCCAAGGGGAAGATGCCCCGCCTTGCGGGCCGCTTCTAGAACCAGGCAATCGGAAAAGCCAAGCGATGGTTTGTGCCGAAAGTGCGCGAGCGCAGCCGTCACCACGTCTGGATCCTGGAGCGTAAGACTCTGGTGATTGAGAAGCATGTCGACCGCAGTGGCAAGCCGCCTGGCGTCCAGCTCGAAAACCAACTCCAAGACCCACAGCGTCTCTACCAAGACAAGATGGGACACCCAAGCGCCGCTCGCCACGAACGACTCCGCGGCCGTCACTTGCTTTGCATCGTCACGGGCGATGAGGCGCACCAGGACGTTGGTATCAACTGACCGCATGCTTCTCTCGCATGTGCCGCCGAATGCCTTCTCTCAGCTCCGCTATACTGTGGGGCTTCGGCGTCTCGGCGAACAGCCGCCGATGAATTTCCTCCGAGCTGTATCGACCCGCCCTCCGGACCACGATGCGTTCGCCGTCCTCGTCCCATTCCAGAACGGAGCCGGGGCCAAGCCCCAGCTTCCGCCGCACCTCTGCGGGAACCGAGATCTGTCCCTGCGCGGTTAGCTTCGATTGTGCGAGCACCATGTCTTTGCCTACTGCACATTACCTAGTAATGACAATCCCTGCGACGTTACACGTGGGCCGAACGCGAGTGTGCCGTCACCTACCCCGTCGCACACCCGAACACGATGTACTTCCAGCGCGCCGGGAGGACCGGGTCCGGCGCGGCGTCGATGAGATGCAACAGACGGCCAGCCTCCGAACGCGGCCGCGAGACCGTGGAACGACACCTCGAGCCGATCGAATTCACCGAACAGACCGGCCACCTCGTGCGGGGGCGGATATCGCCACCACTTTCCCGACGGGGTGAACGCGCGCCGCGTGATCGCCTGCGCACGCGCGTGACGAAATTCGACAAGCGGAAGGGCTTGGACAGCACGTCTTCGGGGGCGGAGGGGATATCCCGAAGGGCCGCGCCGGTCTCCGCGTGACGGGTCAGCGGCAGGACGGGAATCCGGCTCGTCGATGGCTCCCGCTTCAGGCGCTCGAAAAGCACGAGCCCGTCGAGCTGCGCGGCCGCTCGTCGGGGTCAAATGAGGCCAGCGCCCAGCGCGCCTGCGATGACAAGGAGCAGGACGCCGGTGATCGCTTGCACCAGTCGCATGGTGACTTTCTTGACGAGGCGGGAGCCGACGAGCACGCCTACGAAGGCGGCAGCCATCGCGACGCCGACCAGCTCCCAGCCGCCGTGTTCGCTGACCTCGGCGGCGCGACCAGTCGCGAACAGCGCCCCGTACACGAAAAGACGCGCGACGTCGACGAGGAATCCGATGACTGCGTTGGTGCCGACGAAGGCCTCGGTCGTGAGCCCAACCTTGGCCAAGAACGCGGAGCGCAGTGCGCCCTGATGCCCGGAGAGTCCGCCGACGAAGCCAGACAGAACGCCTCCAAGCGGCAGCCAGCGCCGATCGAACTCGAGGTCGCGGAGATTCGGGAGTAGCTCGAACAACGCAAACCCGACCATCAAGCCGGCCATCAGCAGCTTGAGGGGCGTCACGACCGCCTCATGCGTCCCGAGCGCGTATCGAAAGAGCGGCCCCGTACCCGAGAGCAGGCCAAGCGCGGCAGCGCCAAGGAATGCGCACGAGATCGCCGGCAGGCCGAAGCGCGCCACGATTCTCCAGTCGGCTCCGCGACCGAACATCGCCACCTTCACGACGTTGTTGGCGCCGCGCACGACGGCGGTCGCGGCGACTGCGACCTCGATCGGGAAGAAGAGCGCGAAGACCGGCATGAGCAGGGTGCCCAGGCCGAATCCCGAGAACAGTGTGAGCGCCGAGACGACGAGGGCCGCGATGGCGACCGCGATGAACGCCATGGTCAGGTCCCGCCTGCCCCGCGCACCACCTCGCGGTGCAGCTCCTCGACCCGCCGGCGGATCTGCCGGAGGACACGTGAGCCCCTGGCCGTGAGGACATACTCTCGCCGAGCTTTGGGCCCAGCCCCAGGGTCGCATTGTGCCCGCAACCACCCGTGCTCTTCCATATGCCGGAGCAGCGCCGCGCTCGCCGAGATCAAGCGGGTGCTCCGTGCGGGTGGCCGCTTATCGGTTTCCGAGCAGTTTCCCGATCCGGATTTCATCACGCGCCGCGCGCTTCGCCGCGAGCTGCGAGCAGCCGGGTTTGTCGAGCGGGCCACGTCCGGGCCCCTTGTCTACACCTGGACGTGGTCGAGCGCGCCCGTGACGCGGTGAGCGCCACCGGGCACGTGGGCGCCGCGCACGCCGCTCCGGTCGATTGATGCCCGGCGCTTCCCGCGCCTGCCTGGGGCGGTGCGGGAACGCAATACCCCGTCACGCACGTTTCGTCGCTTCGCCCCTTTGCTTCTCTCGCCTGCTCTTGCGCGCGAGAAACCGGTGGGTCTTTTCGCGGAACTCCTCCAGGATCGCCCGATACTCGGGATCCTTCAGGCGTTGGTAAGCCAGATCGAGGAAATGCTGATGCAGAGCATCGTAATAGGCACGCTCACTGGCTGCGACAATCAGCCGAGCTTCCCCATCCGCGCCTGATCCGGCACGACGTCTTCTGCTCTTTGTTGCTCCTCTCACGCCCTCTCCTCGACGAAAAAGCCTTGCGTGACTCTTACCCGATACCCGGTCGAGGCACAATGACTAGGCGTAGCGTCACGGCGGGCGAGCGTGGCGCTCCACGACACCCTCACGGCTCAGGACGCATAACCAACCGGTCGATCGTCTCCAGCAGCGCCTCTCGTCGAATGGGCTTGGAGACGTAGCCGTCCATGCCCGCCCCCAGGCAGCGCTCCTCGTCGCCTTTCATGGCGTGGGCGGTCAGGGCGATGATCGGGACGTGGCTCGCACCGCGCGACCCATTGGTGTCGGCTTGCTGCACTTCGCGCTTGCGAATCTCGGCGGTGGCCTCGAAACCGTCCATCTCCGGCATCTGTACGTCCATCAGCACGACGTCGAAATGGTCCTGTGCCCAAGCTGCCAGCGCTTCCCGCCCATTGCCCACCGCTACCACCGTGTGCCCCTGCCTCTCCAGCATGCGGACCGCCAGTTTCTGGTTCACCGGGTTATCCTCGGCCAACAGGATGCGCAGAGCGCGCGGGCCGCGGCTGCGGACAGGCGCGGTGCGCGGCGCCGGCTCGGGCGCCACCGCCGACTGCATGCCCATCGCTGCCAACAACGCGTCCAGCAAGTCCGCCTGTTTGATCGGCTTGGTCAGGTAGGCGGCCACACCGAGCTGGCGAGCGCGAGCGAGATCACCGGGCTGCCCTGCGGAGCTCAGCATCATGATCGTGGGTCCCGCGAGTTTCGGGCTGCGCTGGATGTGCTCGACCAGCGCAAACCCATCCATCTCGGGCATCTGGACGTCAACGAGGATCAGGGCGAAGGGCGTGCCCTCATCCTTCGCGCGCTCCATGACGGCGAGCGCTTCCCGTCCGCTCCCGACCGCCGTCGGTGCCATGC
Organism: Desulfurellales bacterium; assembly: GCA_037440565.1. Lineage (GTDB taxonomy): Bacteria > Desulfobacterota > Binatia > HRBIN30 > CADEER01 > JBBITY01. The sequence goes on along the minus strand of JBBITY010000020.1, from coordinate 11,413 downwards.
GCCAGTTGGTGAGCGTCTCTTCGAGAATGCGCCAGTTCGTGGCGTTGTCGTCGACCAGCAGCACCGGCAGTCCCCGCAGATACGCCAGCTCGGCCGGTACCACGGGCTCGGCGGCGCCCCCCTGCCGGCGAAATCGCACGGTGAAGTGGAACGTACTGCCCGTGCCGACCTCGCTCTCCACCCACATGCGCCCGCCCATCATCCGCACCAATTCTGCCGAAATAGTCAGGCCGAGGCCGGTGCCCCCGTAGCGGCGCCGGGTGGAGGTGTCGCCCTGCTCGAACGCTTCGAAGATCCGCCGCTGCTGTTCTGGTGGAATGCCGATACCGGTGTCCGTGACGGCGAAATGCAGATCGACCAATTGCGGAATGCCAATTTCGGATTGCGGATTTTCCCTTCCCGATTCCGCATTCGGCCATTCGCAGTCCGCAAGTCCGACTTCCACGGCTACCTTGCCCCGCTCGGTGAATTTGATCGCGTTGCCCACCAGGTTGACGATCACCTGGCGCAGCCGACCCGGATCGCCGACCAGCGCGTCCGGTGCGTCGGCGCTCACGTTCCACTCCAACTGCAAGCCCTTTTCACACGCGCGCACGGCCAGCGCCTTCGTGGTGTCGCCGAGACACTTGCGCAGACTGAAGTTCACCTCGTCGAACTCGAGCTTCCCCGCGTCGATCTTGGCAAAATCCAGGATGTCGTCGATCACCCGCAGCAGCGAATCGGCCGAGGACTTGACCATTTCGAGGTACTCGCGCTGCTCGGTTGAGAGCGAGGTGTCGAGCGCCAGCTCGGTCATCCCGATGATGCCGTTCATCGGCGTGCGGATCTCGTGACTCATGTTGGCGATGAACTCGCCTTTAGCGCGGTTGGCGGCTTCGGCGGCTTCTTTGGCCCGGCGCAGCTCTTCTTCCGCCTGCTTGCGCTCGGTGATGTCCTGGATCTGCGCCACGAAGTGCAGGGGTTCACCCCCGGCGTCGCGAACCAGCGACACGCTGAGGAGAATCCACACGACGTGCCCGAGCTTGTGAAAGTATCGTTTCTCCATGTGATAGAAGCGGATGTTGCCTGCGAGCATCTGTTGCACGTGGCTGAGATCGGCCTCGAGGTCGTCGGGATGCGTGATGGCCTGAAAGGTGGTGGCCAACAGCTCTGGGGCCGTGTAGCCGACGATCTCGCAGAGGGCGTGATTGACCTGGAGGAAGCGGCCGTCGGGTGCCACCAGCGCCATGCCGATCGACGCGTTGTCAAACGCTCCCTTGAACCGCTCTTCGCTTTCCCGCAGCGCCTCCTCGACCCGCTTCCGCTGAGTGATGTCGTGGGAATTGACCACTACACCCGTGACAACGGGGTCATCGACGAGGACCCGAGCCGTGCCTTCCAGCACGTGCCAGGACCCGTCGGCGTGCCGGAATCGAAACTCCCTGGTGGCAAGACCATGGCGACTGTGGACCCCGAGCTTGAAGTCTTCAAAGAGGGCGGCCAGATCGTCGGGGTGAACCAGCTCGAAAGCGCTCTTCCCGACCAGCTCTTCCGGCCGATATCCGAGCACTCGCTCGTGCGACGGGCTGGCGTAGCATACGGTCCCATCGCCGCCGAGGATGGCGATGAGATCCAAAGCGTTCTCGACCAGCGCTCGAAAATGCTCTTCCTTCCGGTGCGAGGCCTCCTCGACGCGCTTTGCCTTCTCGGAGAGGCGGACGTTCTCGTGTTCGCTGGCAGTGAGGTGCTCAACCATCTGGTCAAAAGAAGCGGCCAACTCGCCGATCTCGTCGCCGCGAGGCAGAGCCACGCGCCGGCTCAGGTCGCCGGCGCTGATGGCCTGGGTGACCCGCATGAAGTGGCCGAGAGGCCGGGCGACCATCTGGTACACGAAGCCGATCGCCGCCCCGATGATGCCGGCTATGGTCGCCAGCGCCCAAAGGCCCAGCTTCCTCACGGTGGCTGCCACCTGCTGGTCGGGCTCCGCGAGGGATAAGTCTGTCACGACCACGCCCATCACCCGCTCTCGGTGGCACCCCTCGCAGCGGGTTTCGTTGAGCATGGGCCTGACCACTCGCAGGATCCGACCGCCGTCAACGGAGGGCAGGATGACCGTCTGCGGCCGGTCGCTGGCGGCCTGATCGTGGCACGCACGGCAGGTCGGATCGTCCCTCGCGAGGACCCGGCCCACGTCCCTGGGATTTGTGGAATGCTTGATCTCTCCGCGCTTGTCGAGGACGGCCACGCCCGTAAACCCCTCGCGGTGGTCAATGGCCTGCAACACGGTGCTGATCTCGACCGGGTTCCGGGAGATCATGGCGTTCTCCAGACCCGCCGCCGCCACGTTGCTGACGCGCATGGCGAAGCGCCGGTAATCCTCGATCAGGTGGGCACCGGTACTCAGCGTCAGCGACAGCACGGCCGCGCCCATGATGACCGTCACGATACCGGCCAGGCCCAGGGCCAGCTTCACTCGCAGTGTCTTGCACATGGTCTTCCGCCAGACTCAGGAAGACTCGTGTCTTCGGCTCAGGCCAGGTGTCATGGATCCTGCCGCTACCCCGCAATGCACCCCGCATGCCGCCGAGCGTTCGTACGGCCCACGAACTGCACACAAGAGAGTTCGGTCCGAATGGGTCAGAAGCGTGGCGAATCGAGAAAACCGACCCGTAGCGTGACACCCCGTGAGTCGGAACGGCGGGCTGAGAGCGTGTGCGGAAATCGCGGCGGGGACCGGTCGTAACACCGGCGGCAGGGTGGGAGCGGTGCTCCCGCCCTCGAGAATGGAGCGGCGGTGGGCCGCCCCCGTTCTTGCCCACATCCTTGAGGGGTGGAGCAGTGCTCCACCCCGGGGAATTGTTTCACAAGTTCTGAGAGCGTGTGAGGAGATCCCGGCATGCGCGCGGGCGAAGTGGAAAGACCGAGGGCGGTAGTGGAACAATCGGGTGCCGTGTTGCGTCGTAATCGGTGAGGGCATCGTGAACCGGGAGGAGTTTGCAGCGCTGGCAATGGCGCACCTCGGCGAGGTGAGCGCTTACGCCCGCCGTCTGGCTCGCACGTGGTCCGATGCCGATGATCTGGTCCAGATGACCTACGAACGGGCTTTCAGCCGCTGGAGGTCGCTGCGCGATCCCCGAGCCTGCCGCGCCTGGCTGTTCACTATCGCCCGGCGCATTCATATCGACCAGGAGCGCAGTGTCGCCGCGCGGCCGGATCTGCACCTCGTACAGGATGGGGCACCGCTCGGGCAGCACCCATTCGTGGCGGCGGAGGCGGTCGAACGCTTGGAGGCGCGCGCGTTGAAGGCAGCCTTGCAGCGCCTTCCGGCCGATCAGCGCGAGGCGGTCCTCCTCTGCGATCTCTGGGGATTCAAATACGAAGAGATCGCGGAGATCACGAGTTGTCCGTTGGGAACGGTGCAATCGCGGATTGCGCGCGGCCGTGGCGCGCTGGTGGCGATGCTCGCCGACGAAGGGGCTTCCTGTGGGAAGGGGAGGGGGCGCTGATGCAGTGCGATCGCTTCGGGCAGTCCCTTTCGCCGTATGTCGACGACGCGCTGCCGTCCGATGAGCGGAACGCCGTGCAGCACCATCTCTTCGAGTGCGCCGCATGCCGGGCAAGACTCGACGCACTTCGGGCCGTGAAACACGCGATCGCCCGGTTGCCGAGCAGCGAGGAGCCCCCCGGGGCGGTGCGGGCGCGCGTCGAATCTCTGCGGTTTGAGCCACCTGGGTGCCGCGCATGGCGGGGGACAGCCGTTGCCGCTGCGGCCGCACTGGCGCTCGTGGTTGCGCTGTCGCTGATGCGTGGGCGCGATGGCGCAGTGCAGCTTGCGGAGGATCTGGTCGTCGATCATCTGCATTCGGTTCCCGAAGTGAAGCCCGCCGAGGTCGCATCGAGCGATCGAGCCGAGGTCGCTCGCTTCTTTGTCGATCACCTTCCGTTCGACCCGGTCGTTCCCGAGCTTCCCGGCACGAAGCTGCTCGGCGCTCGGCTGTGTCAGCTCAAAGGCCGGCGGGTGGAACTGCTCTTCTACCACCGCGAAAACCGGACGCTGTCGATGTTCGTCACCGACCGCCCCGTTGCAGACGCCGGGTGCTGGGCGACCCGTGGTCACCACGTGTGCAGCCGTTCCCAGGCCGGTCTGACGATGCTTCTCGTCGGTGAGTTGTCTGCCGACGAGCTGCGCCGTCTGCTCAGCGAAAGCAGCTTCTAGAACACCACCCGGGAACATTTTGGGCGGCGGTCTCGTCCTACGGGTCATGAGGACAAGCGGGAGCGCCCCCATCCGGCCGATCCCGGATGGCGGCGACCAGGAGGACGGGAGGTGCGCCTGATGGAACGACGAATGGGTCCTGACGGAGCGACGTGGGCCGAGGCGTAAGCGGCGATCTCGCATTCGCGCCAGTGCAGAACGATGACATTGGTCAGAGCCGCCCTCCGCGCTCCCTACACCGTCATTGTCGGCGTTCTTGTCGTTCTGGTGCTCGGTGTGACGAGCGCCAGCCGCATGCCGGTCGACATGCTGCCGCAGTTTCGAACACCGGCGGTTCAGGTGGTCACCTTCTACCCCGGCATGCCGGCCGAGGTGATGGAGAAGGACATCACCAGCCGCATCGAGCGCTGGACGGGTCAGTCCACCGGCATCGCGCGCCAGGAAGCGCGCTCGATGGTCGGCGTGTCGATCGTCAAGGATTTCTTCCACGAGGACGTCGACCCGGCGGCGGCGATCGCGCAGGTCAGCTCCTATGCGATGTCCGATCTCTTCTATCTGCCTCCCGGGACGATTCCACCTATGGTGATGCCGTTCGATCCCACGGCCAGCGTGCCGCTCGCCCTCGTCACGGTGTCGAGCCCCAAGTTCGAGGAGACCAAGCTCTACGACGTCGCGTACTTCGATCTGCGCAATCGGCTGCAAGGGGTCTCGGGCGTGATTGCGCCGGCGGTGTACGGGGGCAAGCTGCGGCGCATCCTCGCCTACGTCGACCGCGACCGCCTGGATGCACGCGGACTCTCACCGCTGGATGTCGTCGCCGCGTTGAAGAACTTCAGCACGATGATTCCCACGGGCGACGCCAAGTTCGGCGACTTCGACTACCAGATTCTCACCAACGGGATGCCCGAACGGGTCGCGGAGATGAACGACTTCCCGATCAAGATCGACGGCGGGGCGCCGGTCCTGATGCGCGATGTCGCCGAGGTCAAGGACGCGCACCAGATTCAGACCAACATCGTGCGCATTAGCGCGCCTCCGGATTTCCAGGGCAAGCGGCAGGTCTATATTCCCATCTACCGCCAGCCGGGCGCCAACACGATCCAGATCGTCGATGGCATACGCGCCGCGCTCGGCTCCATCCTGGCGCGGCTTCCCGAGGGCGTGCACCTGAACGTCGTGATGGACCAATCCGTGTACGTCCGGCAGGAGATCCGCAGCCTCGTGCACGAAGCCTGGCTCGGGGGAGGGCTGGCCGCGGTGATGATCTTTTTCTTCATCGGCAGCCTGCGCTCGACGCTGCTGATCACGCTCGCGATCCCGCTGTCGATCCTGGCCGCCTTCGTCGGGCTCTCCTTCACGGGGAACTCCATCAACGCCATGGTGCTCGGCGGCCTCGCGCTCGCCGTGGGGCGCTTGGTCGACGACGCGATCGTCGTGCTGGAGAACACGGACCGGCATCTCGGTATGGGCAAGCAGCCGTTTCAGGCGGCTCTCGACGGGGCCGGTGAAGTGGCGATGCCCGTTCTGGTCGCGACGGTCACGACCATCATCGTGTTCTTTCCTGTCGTTTTCCTCACGGGAATCGGCAAGTTTCTCTTCACCCCGCTTGCGCTCGCCGTCGCCTTCTCGATCGGCGCCTCGTACCTGGTCGCGATGACCGTCGTACCCGCCTACTGCGCCCGCTTCCTGCGGGGACACGCCGATTCGTCCCGGGGAAGACCTTTTGCGGTCTTCGATCGCATCCTCGAACGCTTGCGCCGTGCGTACGAGCGCCAACTTCGGCGGGCCCTGGCTCATCGGGCCGTCGTGCTTGCATTTGTTGCGCTGCTGTTTGCGGTATCGCT